>NZ_JCBANH010000114.1:0-19448 GCF_059760925.1 Achromobacter sp. 1011791174 | reverse complement strand
CTCATGAGAGGTCTCCCAAAAAGAACAATCCCCACTCAGCGTACCGCTTCGTGGGGATCGGGCTGACCATCTCATTAACCCCCGCCAGTTTCCTGGCGGGGGTTTTCGATGAGCGTTGCTCGGACGTTTACTTGCCCGCGCCCTTGCTCACCATGGCCGAGAAGTCCTCGGCAATGCTGATGAAGGTGTTCAGCAGGATCTGCAGGTTTTCCTTGCCGATCGCGCCTTCCGCGTTCACGTCCATTTGCAGCACGGCCTGGTTCTTCTCGTCCAGGTAGGCGCGGCTCCAGCGGTATTCCTTGTTCCAGGCGTTGATGGCCTTGAGGGAAACCGGCTTCTTGGCGCTGTACGTGGCGGTGATGACCAGGTCGTAGCACTTCTCGGTGAAGTCGTTGCACAGCAGTTCCACGCGCAGGTCGGCCGCGCCGGTGCCGCTGGGATCCAGCACCAGCACCGGGCCTTCGTCGCCTTCGGAGCGGCGCGGCGAGTAGCCCATGTCGTCCAGCATGGAGGTGACCACGTCGACGTTGAAGTCCTGCATCTGCTCGCCGGAGGAGGCGGGGTCGGTGTCCGAGCTGATGGCGCCGACGGCGGGTTCGGATTCGTCGTCATCCATGCTGTCGTGCGAGCCGGCCGCATCCAGCAGGCCGCTGAACAGCTCGTCCGCCGGGATCTTCTTGCCGTTCAGATCGCCCATGCCGTCGGAGAAGTGGAACTTGCCGATGATGTTGTCGCCGTCGTTCTTGCCGACGTTGAACATCTCGGCCATGCCCGCCATGCTGCGGACCTGTTCCTCGGCTTCGGTGGCGGCCTTGTCGGCGGCCTTGCCTTCGGTCTTGACCATGTACTGCGCGACCAGGTCCTGCACCATGGGCTTGGACACGACCAGGTTGGCATCGATGCGTTTGATGGCCTGGACCAGAATTTCCTGCGGCGTCAGGTCCTTGAGGTTGGCGGGGCTCGCCAGGTCCAGCGCGAAGGTCAGCTTGCTTTCGCCCTTGGCGGTCTTCCAGCTGATCGGGTCCATGCTGAACGTGGGCTTGGCGGCCAGCAGCTTGGTGGCGGTATCGATCAGGGTCTGCACCTGTTCGTCCTTCAAGCCTTCGTCGCTGGCGCCGGCCACGGCCTGGCGCATCATCTGGTTGTAGGTGTCGGCCAGTTGCTTGACCGCGACGCCGTCCAGGTTGCCCAGCTTGACCACGGCCTGGCCGCTGCCCAGCGCCACGCCGTCGACCGTCAGGCCGCCGAGCTTGTAGGCGGCCTGCATGGCGATGTTCTTGTCGTCCTCGGTCAGCTTGACGGTGTAGCCGAAGTCGTCGAGCGCGATCTTCAGCTCGTCCTGGGGCTTGACCATGTCGATGTGCTTGACCTGCACGCCCGAGTCGCCGATCGACAGGCCGAACTTGCCCATCAGGGTGTTCACGTCGATGGACAGGCCGGACAGGGCCATTTTGAACTTGTCGCGCTCGCGCTGGGCCTTCAGGCCGTCAACGCCGATGGTGTCGATCACGCCGCGCGCCACCACCGCCTGCTTGGCGTGGTCGTAGGTGCCGTCGATCTTCATGCCGCTGAAGTCGAGGTCGATGCCATCGCGGCTGAACTTGACCGGCGCGATCTGCGCCGTGCTGGCGCCGTGGCCGCCGTAGGCGACGATGGCGTCGGCCGTCAGCGGGGCCACGTCCTTGGTCAGCTCGAACACCGGCTTGACCAGGTCCGTCTTGGCCATCGCCGCCTGGACGTAGGCCAGCTTGGGCGCGAAGGCGCCGCGCGCCAGCGCGCCCTTGGGGAAGGGGCCGTGCTCGATGGTGGCGTCGAACTCGATCATGCCGTCGGGCAGGACGTCCAGGCTCTTGTCGTTCTTCAGGAGCGACAGGCCATAACGCGCCTGCGTCGAGAACAGGCCGCGCTCGTACTTGATCTGGTCGATGCGCAGGCCGAACAGCGGCGTGACCTTTGCCAGCTTCTCGTTGACCTCGGCCAGGCGGCGCTGCGAGCTTTCCTCGATGCGCTTGCCCGTGTACCAGGTCGCGCCGACCCAGCTTCCCGCTCCCACTATGACCACGCCCAGGGTGATCGCTACGCTCTTTTTCATCGTTCTGCTTTTATGTCGTTGATTGTCGAGTCATGCCCTTGCGCTGCCGCCGATGAACCGCCACGAGGCGAGGACTCCGCGAAGTCATTGATTCATGAGGGCGCAAGGACCCGCGGCGAGTATACCGAGGCTGCCTGTCCGGCGAGAGCGCGCGCCGTTACCGAAGATTTCAAAATGAAAGCCGGCGCGGGTGCGCCGGCGATATTGTCGACAAAATAACGACTTACAGTGGATCCAGCGGGTAGATGGGGCGCCGCACGCGTTTGAATTCCAGCTGGTCGTAGTCCGAGGTGGTCACGCCGACGCCGGTGCATTCGATGATGTCGGTGGCCATGTCGGAGAAGCCCGCGCGCCAGTGGACCCGGCTCTTGAGGGCCACGTAGCGCTTTTGCAGCGGATCGATGCCGGCCGACAGCAGGCAATTGACGTCGAAGGGCTCCTGGTGGCGCGACACCACCACGATCTCCACGCTGCCGGTGTCGATGACGACGGTCAGGCCGGTATCGTTGCGCACGCCGCGATACATGGGACCCCGGTTCAGGTAGACGCCGTCAAAGACCAGCTTCACGCGGCCGGAGATCTCCAGCGGCTCGCTGGCCTGGCGGATGGCGGGCATGGCGACCTTGCCGCCCAGCTTGATGCGGATCTGGCTGCCGACGCCGGCCGCCGCCGCTTCGCGCGCGGCCTGCGGATCGCAGATGGCGTAGAACACGGCGTTGTCCAGGCCCTGGCGCAGCATCTCGGCCAGCACCGCCGTGGTGTCCATGGTGCCGCCCGAGCCGGTGTTGTCGTAGTGGTCCAGCAGGACCACCGGGCCCTGTGTCACCGCCTTGGCGCGGGTAATGGCGGCTTCCAGCGGTTCCGGATGGAACACCCAGTCGGCGCGGGCGTCCCAGGCGCGCTCCAGCAGTTCGTCGCGCAATTGTTCCGCCTGCTCCGCCTTGCCGTCGGTACAGACCACGGCGCTCAGGCCCGCTTCGCGGATGTCGGCATGCGGGAAGCCGACGAACACCGACGCCGCCAGCACGCCTTGCGCCTCCAGCGCGATGCAGCGCTCCTGCAGCGATTTGTTGGGTTCGGCGTGCGTGCCCTGGCGCATCACGTGCGGCAGCATGGGCTTGTTGCCCCAGCGCATGACGGGCTTGATCTCGCCCTTGAGCGTGCGCACGATGACGTTGGCCGCGCGCAGCCCGGCGGCGTGGATGTCCACGTGCGGATAGGTATGGAAGCCGCTGATGACGGTGGCGTGCCTGACGATGTCGTCGTAGAGGTTGGCGTGCATGTCCAGCGTCACCGCCACCGGCGTCGTCGGATCGATCTCGCGCAGGCGGCGCAGCAGGTCGCCCTCGGCGTCTTCCACGCCCTCGGCCACCATGGCGCCGTGCAGGTCCAGCAGGATGGCGTCGAAGCCGCCGCGCTCGACCTCGTCCAGCACCAGCCGGCACAGGCGTTCGTGTGTCTCGGCGCTGGCCGGCCCGCTGGGCCAGGATTCGGCGGCGACCGGCAGCACGATCTCGGCGCCCTCGCGGCGCGCCACCTCGATGTAGCCGCCCAGGCCGCTGTCGGTGTTCTCATAGGCCCGGATGGCGCGTTCGCCGGCCAGAATTTCGGGATTGCCGCGGAAGAAGCGTTCCAGCGGCGTGGGCACGGGCGAGTATGTGTTCGTCTCGTGCTTGATCATTGCCAATAGCCAGCGCATGGGTCGTCCTGTGGGTTGCCCGGGCTCGTCGCCCGGATATGCGGGGAAAGCGTCCGGACGCCTCGCGGGCGTCCGGGCATCAAGGCGGAGCGTCCGTCGTCAGGCGCTCTTGGGCGGCTGCGGCCAGGCGCGCTGCGCCGGGCGCATGCGCTCCCAGGCCCGCGCCACGCGCAGCACGCCCAGGTCGTCGAAGCGCGCGCCGGCGATTTGCAGGCCGATGGGCAGGCCGGCCTTGGTATAGCCGCAGTTCACCGAGGCCGCCGGCTGCTCGCTCATGTTGTAGGGCAGCGTGAAGCCGATGTGATGCATGGTGGTGGCGACCTCGTTGGTGGGCGAGGGCCATTCGGCGTTGTAGGCCACCACGGGCGCCACCGGCGACAGCACGTAGTCGTACGGCGCGCAGGCGGCGACGGTGCGCGCGCGCACGTTGACCGTCTCGTAGTAGCTGCGGAACACGGCATCGCCGCTCTGGCCGCCGCCGCTTTCCGCCCAGGCGCGGATGAAGGGCAGGATCTTGCCGCGACGTTCCTCGGACAGCGCCGCCAGGTCGATGGCCGAGCGGGTGCGCCAGAAGCGGTCCACGCCGTCCAGCATGGCGGGCGTCATCCAGGACTTCATGGGTTCGACGATGGCGCCGGCCGCCTCGAACAGGCGGGCGGCGGCCTGCACGGCGTCCAGGATCTCGGGATCCACGGGCAGGCCGCAGCCAGCGTCCAGCAGCAGGCCGATGCGCACGCCGCGCAGGTCCATGTCCAGGTCGAGCCAGGCGATGTCCTGGTAGGGCAGGCTCATGTGGTCGCGCGCGTCGGGCTGTGACAGCACGCCCATCATCAGCGCGGTATCGGTCACGGTGCGCGTCATGGGACCGGCGCAGCGGCCCATGAAGGGCGGGTCGATGGGAATGCGGCCCAGGCTGGGCTTGAGCGTGGCGATGCCGCACCAGGCGGCGGGCAGGCGCACCGAGCCGCCGATGTCGGTGCCGATGTGCAGCGGGCCGTAGCCGGCCGCGGCGGCCGCGCCGGCGCCGGCGCTGGAGCCGCCGGGATTCTTGCCCAGGTCCCAGGGATTGCGGGTCAGCTCGTGGAAGCTGGACAGGCCGGACGACAGCATGCCGTAGTCCGGCATGGTGGTCTTGCCCAGCACCACGGCGCCTGCCTCGCGCATGCGAGCCGCCGGCGGCGCGTCCGCGCTGGCGGGCGTCAGGTCGGTGGCCGCGGTGCCCAGCGGCACCGGCACGCCGCGCGTGGCGATGTTTTCCTTGATGGTGGCGGGCACGCCGTCCAGCGTGTAGCCGCCGGCCGACAGCGGCTCGCCCTTCATCCAGCGCGCCTCGGATTCGCGGGCGGCGGCCAGCGCGCCTTCGGGATCCAGCGCGTAGGTGGCTTTCAGGCTGGGTTCCCAGCGCTCGATGTGCGCCAGCACGGCGCGGGTGGCTTCGACGGGGGACAGGGTCTTGGCGCGGTAGGCGGCAAGCAGTTCCTGGGCGGAGAGTTCATGCGGCTGCTGCATGGCGGTTCCTGGTGGTCGGTTCCTGAAGAGGGGAGATGAGCCTTTGTGTCTGGCCGGCCTCTGCGTGCCGGCTCGGGATGCGGATGGCATGGGGGCGCGGCGCGGACGCCATGGGAGGCGTGCGCGCGCGACCGGCTTCAGCCCGCCGGGGCCTGCGCCGGATGGCCGGCGGCGACCGGCCTGAAGTTGCGGAAGTCCCAGTCGCGGCCGGGCGCGGCGTCGATCAGCGCGCGCGTGTACTCGTGGCGCGGCTCGGTCAGCACGGTCTCGGCGCTGCCGGTCTCGACGACCTTGCCGCGCTGCATGACGATGATGGTGTCGCAGATCTGCGCCGCCACGCGCAGGTCGTGGGTGATGAAGAGCACGCCCACGCCGGTGCGCTGTCGCACCTGCTCCAGCAGCTCGAGCACCTGCGCCTGCACCGAGACGTCCAGCGCCGACACGGCCTCGTCGGCGACCAGGATCTCGGGATCCATGACCAGCGCGCGCGCGATGCAGATGCGCTGGCGCTGGCCGCCGGAGAACTGGTGCGGATAGCGCCGCATGGCGTCCGGGCTCAGGCCCACCACCGACAGCGTTTCGCCGGCGCGCTGCAGCGCCTGTTCGCGCGGCACGCCGAAATTGAGCAGGCCCTCGATGATGGACTCGCCCACGGTGCGGCGCGGGTTGAGCGAGCGGTAGGGGTCCTGGAACACGATCTGTATGCGCCGACGCACCGGTCGCAATGCGGCGCCCGACAGCGTGCTCAGGTCTTCGCCGCCCATCATCATGTGGCCGGCGGTGGGCTCGATCAGGCGCACGATGCAGCGCGCGACCGTGGACTTGCCCGAGCCGGACTCGCCCACGATGCCCAGGATCTCGCCCTTGCGCAGCGTCAGGTTGACGTCGGCCGCGGCCACCACGCCGTGCGCCGGCTTGCGCGAGAACAGCGAGCCGCCGCCGCCGTAGGTGCGGCCCAGACCCTTGACATGCAGCACCGGCTGGCCGGCGGGCGCCTCGCGGCGCGACGGCACCAGGCTGGGCACCGAGGACACCAGCCGCCGGGTGTAGGACTGCTTGGGCTCGGCCAGGATTTCGTGGCGCGTGCCGCTTTCGACCAGGTCGCCGCGGTTCATCACGATGATGCGGTCGGAGATCTCGGCCACCACGCCGAAGTCGTGGGTGATGAACAGCACGGCGGTCTTGTGCTTGACCTGCAGTTCCTTGATGAGCGCCAGGATCTGCTTCTGCGTGGTCACGTCCAGCGCCGTGGTCGGCTCGTCGGCGATCAGCAGGCGTGGCTCCAGGATCAGCGCCATGGCGATGACGATGCGCTGGCGCTGGCCGCCGGAGAGCTGGTGCGGGTAGGCGTCGTAGATGCGCTCGACGTCGGGCAGGTGGACCGAGCGGAACATCTCCAGCACCTTGGCGCGGCGCTCGGCGGCGGACATCTTGCGATGCAGCCGCAACACCTCGTCGACCTGCTTGCCGACCGTGTGCACCGGGTTGAGCGCGGTCATGGGTTCCTGGAACACCATGGCCATGCGGGTGGCGCGCAGTTCGCGCAGGCGGCGCGGCGTGGCGGTGGCCACGTCCTCGCCCTCGACGCGGATCGAGCCCGCGCCGATCTTCAGGATGCCCTGCGGCAGCAGGCCCATGACGGCCAGCGAGGTGACCGACTTGCCCGAGCCGGATTCGCCGACCACGCAGACGGTCTCGCCGGCGTGCACGTCCAGGCTCAGGTTGCGCACGACGCGGTTGCCGGCGCCGGCGACTTCGACCGACAGGTTGCGGATGGCCAGGATGGCGGACGAGGTGTCGCCCGCGGAGGGAGTGGGGGAGTAGGTCATCGGCGTCAGGTCCTGCGCACCATTTTCGGGTCCAGCGCGTCGCGCAAGGCGTCGCCCAGGATGTTCACGCTGAGCACGGTCAGCGACAGGAACAGTCCGGGGAACAGGATCAGGCCCGGCAGCATGCGGAAGTACATGCGGCCCTCGGACATGATGTTGCCCCAGGACGCGATCTCGGGCGGCACGCCCGCGCCCAGGAAGCTGAGGATGGCCTCGGTCAGCATGGCCGAGGCGAACACATAGGTGCCCTGCACGGTCAGCGGCGCGATGGTGCTGGGCACCATGTGGCGCCACAGCAGCTTGGGCAGCGGCGTGCCCAGCGCCAGCGCGGCTTCCACATAAGGCTCGCCGCGCACGGTCAGGATCTGGCCGCGCACCAGCCGCACCACGCGCGGGATCTCGGGGATGGTGATGGCCACCAGCACCGTGGTCAAGCTGGCGCCCGAGACCGACACCAGCGCGATCGCCAGCAGGATGCCGGGGATCGCCATGATGGCGTCCATGGTGCGCATGATCAGGCCGTCCAGCGAGCGGAACCAGCCGGCGATGACGCCGATCACCAGACCGAGCGCCACGCTGACCACGGCGGCGCCCAGGCCGGCGATCAGCGAGACGCGCGCGCCGTAGGCCACGCGCGACCAGACGTCGCGGCCGAAGGCGTCGGTGCCGAAGAGGAACTCGGTGAAGGGCTGCTTCAGGCGCGATCCCGGGTTGATCTGCACGGGATCGACCGTGCCCAGCCAGGGCGCGAACAGGGCGATGGCGACGATGATGACCAGCACCGCCAGCGCCAGCATCACGGGCCAGCTGCGCAAGCCCTGGCGGATCTGGCGCCAGGCGGTGGTTTGCGGCGTGCCGCCGCCCGGCAGGTCGGCGGCGGCGGTGTTGTCGGCCGCGTCGATGGGGGTTTGCATGATGGGGCCTCAGTAGCGGATGCGCGGATCGAACACCGTGTAGGCGCAATCGACGACGAGGTTGATGAACACGTAGACAAAGGCGAAGAACAGCGTCAGGCCCTGGATCACCGGATAGTCGCGCGCCAGCACGGCCTCGACCACCAGCCGGCCCAGGCCGGGGATGTTGAACACCGATTCGGTGACGACCACGCCGCTGATCAGCAGCGCCACGCCCACGCCCACGACCGTGGCGATGGGCACGGCCGCGTTGCGCAGCGCGTGGCCCAGCAGCACGCCGGTCTCGGTCAGGCCCTTGGAGCGGGCGGTGCGGATGAAGTCCTCGCCCATGACCTCGATGACGCTGGTGCGCGTGATGCGCGCGATCAGCGCCACGTAGACCGTGGACAGCGCCAGGGCGGGCAGGATCAGGCGGTGCAGGAACAGCCAGAAGCCGTTGGCCAGCGGCGTGTAGCCCTGCACGTTGAACCAGCCCAGCTTGATGGCGAAGGCCCAGATCAGCAGATAGCCGGTGACGAACACCGGCACCGAGAAGCCGAGCACGGAAAAGCCCATGACGGCGCGGTCCAGCAGCTTGCCCTGGCGCCAGGCCGCCAGGATGCCCAGCGGAATGGCGACGATCAGCGTGAAGACCAGCGTCAGGACCGCCAGGCTGAGCGATGGCTCCAGCCGCTGCCCGATGAGCTGCGTGACGGGCACGCCCGACATCAGCGAGGTGCCGAGGTCGCCCTGCACCAGTTTGCCGGCCCAGATGAAGAACTGCTTCACCACCGGCTGGTCCAGGCCCATGATCTGGCGTATCTGTTCGATACGTTCGGGCGTGGCGCCGTCGCCGGCCATGATGACGGCCGGGTCGCCCTGGCTGGAGCGCAATATCGCAAAGACCACCACCGCGACCATCACCAGAACGGGGATGGTCGCGAGGAGCCGGCGTGAGACGAATGCCAGCATGTTTTCCCCCTTGTGCTGCTAGGCTATCTGCTTACTTGCCCGTCAAGGGGCTTTCTTCACGTTCCAGAACGCGAACACCGGCGCATGCACCAGGCCCGAGAGCTTGGTCGAATACACGGTGGGCACGGACATCTGACCAAGCGGCACGTACAGGCCTTCGTCGATGCCGATGCGCTGCAGCTCGTCGGCGATCTTCTTCTGCTCGGCCGGGTCGGAGGTCAGCGCGAACTTGGTGCGCAGCTCTTCGACCTGCGGCATGTCGGGCCAGCCGAACCAGGCGTTGTCGCCGCTGGCGGCGGCCGGCGCGGAGCGCACCGGGTCCATCACGTCGGTGGCGTACCAGTTGGTGTTGTGGATGTTCCAGCCGCCTTCGGCGGGCGCGGCCTTGGAGGCGCGCCGCGTGGCCACGCTCTGCCAGTCCATGGCCATCAGGTTGACGTTGAAGCCGGCCTTGCGCAGCGCCTGCGCGATCACCACCGGCTGCGCCGACAGCGTGCCCACGTCGGTGGCGTGCATGATCAGCACGGGCGTGTTGTCGTAGCCGGCTTCCTTCAGCAGCGCCTTGGCCTTCTCGGTGTTCTGCGGCACCACCACATCCTTGCCGATGTCGGTTTCCAACGGCGTGCCGCAGCCCCACAGCGAGGCGCAGGTGCGCCAGTACTTGGGATTGCCGACCAGCGCCTTCATCACGTCTTCCTGGCCCACGGCGTACATGGCGGCCTGGCGGATCTTCTTGTTGTTGAAGGGCGGGTACTTGAAGTTGAAGCGGTACATCGTGAAGTAGCCGACCGGGCTGAGCGACTCTTCCTTCAGATCCTTGTTGCCTTCGACCATGGGCAGCAGGTCGTAGGGGAACTGCTCGACGAAGTCGATCTCGCCGCCGAGCAACGCATTGGCGGTGGTCAGGGCGTCGGGCATGACGTTCCATTCGACCTTGTCGACGTTGACGACCTTGCCGCCGGCCAGGCCGCTGGCGGGTTCCTTGCGGGGCACGTAATCGGCGTTCTTGGCGTAGACGGTCTTCACGCCCGGCTTGAACTCGACGATCTTGAACGGACCCGAGCCGGTCATGTCGGTGATGGGCTGGCCGATGGCCTGCTCGGCGATGCGCTTGGGCATCATGAAGGGCGCGGTGCCGGTGGGCTTGGACAGCGCGCGCAGCACCAGGTCGGTGGGTTCCTTCATGACGACGCGGAAGGTCTTGTCGTCGACGATCTCGATCTTGTCGGTGAACTTCAGCAGCGTGCGGCCCATGATGTCGCCGCTGGCCCAGCGCTTGATCGAGGCGACGCAGTCATCGGCCGTCACGGGCTTGCCGTCATGCCACTTCTGGCCGTCGCGCAGGGTCATGGTGTAGGTCTTGCCGTCGGGCGAGACGTCCCACTTTTCGAGCATCTGCGGCTGGATCTTGTTGTCGGCGTCGGTGGCCAGCAGCGTGTCGTAGATCATGTAGCCGTGCCACGTGGTGATGTACGCGGTGGTGGCGTGCGGGTCGGTCAGGCGCAACGGCGAATGCATGACCGACTTGATGACCGTGTCGGCGTAGGCGCCGTGGGCCATCAGGAGGGTCGCGCCGGCAAATGCGGCTGCACGGACAAACTTCAGCATGAATGTTCCCCTTGGATCGGTGTGAGCGGCGTTCGTCGGCCGCTACGTCGTTGGCGCGTCGCCCGCATGGCGGCGCGAGAGGGTCAGGCATTGCCTGGCCGGCTGGAAAACGCCGGCCCGCAAGGTGCCATTCTGATGCCGGGACGCAGCCGTGTCCATGGTTGTTTTGCCGCGTCCATCAGCATGGATCCAGGCGCCGCGCAGACCAGGATGGCATGGGCGATGGACGTGAAGTCGGCGCGGAAGTGCGCCGAACTTTTCACCACCAGGATCGCGGCGCGCGCGGGATCCACGCCGGCAAAGCGGAACATCTCCTGATCGGCCATCTGCACCTTGTTGGAGGCCACCACGATGCGCACGCCGCCCAGGCTCAGGCAGGCGCTGGGCCCCAGGTCCATATGGAAGCCGCGGTAGAACGCGCCATGCGTGTCGAAGCGGCCGTCGGACGTTTTTTCGACCAGGAATTCGGCCTCCAGCGGCGCATCGTCGGGAATACCCGAGTGTCCACCCAATGCAATCCGCACCGTGTTGCCCGCGCCCGCATGATGCGCGGCCAGCGCCGCTGCCGGATCGACGATCAGGCCGATGGCGGCATCGCGCGCGCCGTGGCGAATCAGCGCGCGCAGCACGCCGGTGGTGTCGGAGCTGCCGCCCGCGCCGGGATTGTCCTGCGCGTCGGCGATGACGACCGGGCGCGACGCGTCGCGCGCCATGCGCATGGCGGTCTGCACGGCCTCGTCGGCGTCATGCAGCGTGCCGCCGAAAGCGGATTCGGCCGCCAGCACCGCGCGTTCCATTTCGCTCGCGGCCGCGTCGGCCTGCGCCTGCGTGGCGGCGTGCGCCCACACGGCGGGCAGGCATTCGGGAAAGTCCGCAGCGGGAAAACCCGTGGCGAACGACAGGCTGGCGCCGCTGCGCGCCTCGATCTCCGCCAGGCGCTGGTACAGGCCGCGCGCGGGCTCGATGTCGGTGGACTGCCAGCACAGCGGAATCAGATACGGCAGCTGGCGCAGGGCGCTACAGGCGCGCGGCGCGCCGTGCAGCCGGGCCGCGAGCAGCGCGGCCGCGCGTTGCCCGGTCTCGGCCATGTCGATGTGCGGATAGGTGCGATAGCAGACCAGCGCGTCGGCGTGGCGCAGCATCTCGCGGGTCATGTTGGCATGCAGGTCCAGGCTGGCGACGACGGGCACGTCGGGTCCGACCCGTTCACGCACGCGCCGCAGCAGCTCGCCTTCGCCGTCGTCCAGGTGCTCGGCCACCATCGCGCCGTGCAGATCAAGGTAGACCCCGTCCAGCGGCATCGCGGCCGACAGCCCCTGCAGGATCAGCGCGCTGATGCGCTCGTAGGCGTCGCGCGTGACCGGTCCCGACGGACTGGCCGCGGCCCAGGTGGCGGGCAGCAGCGTATGCGCGCCCATCGCCTCGATGAAGCCGGCCACCGGTATGTTGGCGCCGGCCACCGCCTGGAACATGGCCGGCCCGCTGACCAGCCGAGGCCAGCCGCCGCCCTTGTCCGCGAAATCCTCCCACGCCGCGCGCGACGGCGCGAACGTGTTCGTCTCATGCTGAAAGCCGCCTATCCCGATACGCATCAAAATCCCCTTGTGATACGGATGTCCGGACGCCGCGGAACACTATGCTGTGCTTATCCCCGCGCGTGTTTCAGTGCTTGTGGCGCGGTCTTTGCTCCATCCACGACATGTCAAACGGACTCGACGTCATGACTAAAAAGAAGTGGCGCCACCGCCTGAAGAGATCGCCCCAAGCGGGGTCGCACGGAGCCGGCTTTGCCGGTCCGTAGCGACGCCCCCTGGGGGGAAGCGCGCAAGCGCTTCGGGGGGGGGCTCATCCAGCCACAGGCATCGTGAATTCAGCGCCCTTGCCGATGCTGTCGGGCCAGCGCTGCATCACGCTCTTGTAGCGCGAGTAGAAACGGATGCCTTCCTCGCCGTAGGCATGGTGGTCGCCGAACAGCGAGCGTTTCCAGCCGCCGAACGAATGCCAGGCCATGGGCACGGGGATGGGCACGTTGATGCCGACCATGCCGACCTTGATCTGGCGCGCGAAGGCGCGCGCCACACCGCCGTCGGAGGTGAAGCAGGCCACGCCGTTGCCGAATTCATGCGCGTTGATCAGTGCCACCGCCGAGGCGAAATCGGGCACGCGCACCACGCACAGCACCGGCCCGAAAATCTCTTCGCGATAGATGTTCATGGCGGGCTTGACGTGGTCGAACAGCGTGCCGCCAAGGAAGAAGCCCTTTTCGTTGCCCGGCACCGTCAGGCCGCGGCCGTCGACCACCAGCGTGGCGCCCGAGGCGACGCCGTCCTCGATGTAGCCCACGACCTTGTTGCGATGCTGCGAGGTGACCAGCGGACCCATTTCCGCGTCGCCTTGCATGCCGTCCTTGACCACCAGCGCCTTGACGCGCGGCGTCAGGCGCTCGATCACCTTGTCGGCCACGTCGCCGACGGCGACCGCCACCGAGATGGCCATGCAGCGCTCGCCGGCCGAGCCGTAGGCCGCGCCCATCAGCGCGTCGGTGACCTGGTCGAGGTCGGCGTCCGGCATGACCACCATGTGGTTCTTGGCGCCGCCCAGGGCCTGCACACGCTTGCCGCGGCGGGTGCCTTCCGAATAGATGTATTCGGCGATCGGCGTCGATCCCACGAAGGACAGGGCCTCGACGTCGGGATGCGCGATCAGCGCGTCCACCGCCTGCTTGTCGCCATGCACCACGTTGAACACGCCGTCCGGCAGGCCGGCCTCGCGCAGCAGTTCGGCCAGGCGCAGCGAGGCCGAGGGATCGCGTTCAGAGGGCTTGAGCACGAAGGTGTTGCCGCAGGCGATAGCCACCGGGAACATCCAGCACGGCACCATCATGGGGAAGTTGAACGGCGTGATGCCGGCCACCACGCCCAGCGGCTGGCGCATGCTCCAGTTGTCGATGCCGCCGCCGATCTGGTCGGTGTACTGGCCCTTGAGCAGATGGGGAATGCCGCAGGCGAACTCCACCACTTCGATGCCGCGCGTGACCTCGCCCTTGGCGTCGGAGAAGACCTTGCCGTGTTCGCGGGTGATGAGCTCGGCCAGCTCGTCCTGATGCTTGTCCAGCAGCGCCTTGAAGTTGAAGAGGATGCGGGCGCGCTTGAGCGGCGGCGTTTCGGCCCAGGCGGGGAAGGCGGCCTTGGCGGCGCTGACGGCCAGCGCCACGTCTTCATTGGAGGCCAGCGGAATCGAGGAAACGACTTCGCCGGTGGCGGGATTGAAGCCGTCGGCGTAGCGGCTGCTGCGGCCCTCGTAGGGCTGGCCGTTGATGAAATGCGGGATCTTCTTCATGGATGCAAAGCTCGAAGCGGGTTTCTTCAAAATGCCCGAGGGCGGCCTTTCAGGCCGCCCGCGGTTCAGGTCGGGACACTAGCGCGCGCAAGCGCCTTACGCGACCTCTTTCAGGACCTTGCCGATCTGGTCGAAGATCTGGCCGATCTGGGCCTCGTCGATGATCAGGGGCGGCGAGACGGCGATGATATCGCCGGTGTAGCGGACCATGAGGCCGCTGTCGAAGCACTTCTGGAACACTTCCGAAGCGCGCGCGCCGGGCGCGCCGGCGCGCGGAGCCAGTTCGATGCCGGCCACCAGGCCGATGTTGCGCACGTCGATGACGTGCGGCGCGCCCTTGAGCGAATGCGCGGCTTCCTGGAAGGCGCCGGACAGCTTGCGGGCGCGGCCGAACAGGTCGTCGCGTCGATAGATGTCCAGCGTCGCCAGGATGGCGGCGGCGGCCAGCGGGTGCGCCGAATAGGTGTAGCCGTGGAAGAACTCGATGCCGCCCTGCGGGCCGTTGACGATGGCGTCATGCACCTCGCGCTTGACGGCGACCGCGCCGGCCGGAATGGCGGCGTTGCTCACGCCCTTGGCCATGGTGATCAGGTCCGGCGTGACGCCGAAGTAATGTGCGGCGGTGGCTTCGCCCAGGCGGCCGTAGGCGGTGATGACCTCGTCGAAGATCAGCAGGATGCCGTGCTTGGCGGTGATTTCACGCAGCTTTTCCAGGTAGCCCACGGGCGGCACCAGCACGCCGGTGGAGCCCGCCATGGGCTCGACCACCACGGCGGCGATGGTGGACGCGTCATGCAGCGCGATGATGCGTTCAAGTTCTTCGGCCAGGTGCGCGCCCCAGGCCGGCTGGCCCTTGGAATAGGCGTTCTTTTCCAGGTTGTGGGTGTGCGGCAGATGGTCCACCGCCGGCAGCAGGGCGCCGGAGAAGGTCTTGCGGTTGGTCGAGATGCCGCCCACCGAGATGCCGCCGAAGCCCACTCCGTGATAGCCGCGCTCGCGGCCGATCAGGCGGGTGCGCTGGCCTTCGCCGCGGGCGCGGTGATAGGCCAGGGCGATCTTCAGGGCGGTGTCCACCGACTCGGAGCCCGAGTTGGTGAAGAACACGCGGTCCAGGCCGGCCGGCATCAGGCCGGCGACGGCCGTGGCGGCCTCGAAGGCCAGCGGGTGGCCCAGCTGGAAGCCGGGCGCGTAGTCCATCTCGCCGGCCTGCTTGGCGATGGCCGACACGATTTCCTCGCGGCAATGGCCGGCGTTCACGCACCACAGGCCCGCGGTGCCGTCCAGGATCTGGCGGCCGTCGGCCGAGGTGTAGTACATGCCCTTCGCGCTGGCCAGCAGGCGGGGCTGCGCCTTGAACTGCTTGTTGGCGGTGAAGGGCATCCACAGATGGGACAGGTCGGGAAGCTGGGCGCGGGCGTTCATGGCGACTCCTGGGTAAGGAAAACCGCGGGGCCTGCAAGGCGCGGGCGGCGGGATTGCGGATGATTCTGGTATGTCCGGCCGGGATTGAAAATATACGATCCGTGCAAAGCGCCCTAACTGTATAGTTCCAACCATGACAACTGTACAGTTTTGGCGATGATCGATTTCCAGCCCCAGCGCGCGCGCGGCCAGGGGCCGACCCTGGTCGAGCAGCTGGTTGCCGCCGTGTTGCGCGCCATCGAGCAGCAGGTGCTGCGTCCGGGTATGTCCCTACCCTCGGTGCGGGAGCTCGCGCGCCAGTACGAGATCAGCACTTTCACGGTGGCCAGCGCCTACAGCCGGCTGGTGTCGCTGGGCTGGCTGGCGGCCCGGCCCGGAGCGGGCTACCGCGTCGCTTCGCCGGACGCGCCCGCGCGCCGGGGCGAGACGCCGTCCTGGGAGCCGCCGCGCCTGAACGCCGGCTGGCTGGTGTCGGACATCTTCGCGGACCATTCCATCCCCATCAAGTCCGGCTGTGGCTGGCTGCCGGGGGAATGGCTGAACGAGGAAGGGCTGCATGTGGCCCTGCGCCACCTGGGCCGGGTGCCGGCCATGCGCATCGCCAACTACGGCCATCCCTATGGTTACGCGCCGCTGCGCGAGACCATCGCCGCCAGCCTCAGCGCGCAGGGCATGGAAGTGGAGGTGTCGCAGGTCCTCTTGACCCAGGGCGTTTCGCACGGCCTGGACATGGTGATCCGCACCCTGCTGCGCCACGGCGATACGGTGGTGGTGGAACAGCCGGCCTACGCCAACCTGCTGCAGATGCTGCGGCTGGCGGGCTTGCGCGTGGTGCCGGTGCCGCGCAATGCCGACGGACTGGATTGCGAGGCGCTGGAGCGCGTTGCGGCCCAGCATCGGCCGCGAGCCCTGTTCATCAATACGGCGCTGCAGAATCCGTCCGGCGCCAGCATCGGCATGGCCAACGCCTTCCGCATCCTGCAGACGGCCGAGCGGCACGGTCTCTGGGTGGTGGAGGACGATATCTCGCGCGAGCTAGCGCCCGGCGTCACGCCCATGCTGGCGGCGCTGGACGGCGGTTGCCGCGTGGTCTACCTGGGCGGCTACTCCAAGGTGATCAGCCCGTCGGTGCGGGTGGGCTATGTGGTGGCGCACCGCGACCTGGTGCGCGACATCGCGCGCACCAAGATGGCCGTGGGTCTGACCTCGCCCGAGATCATGGAGCGCATCGTGCATCAGGTGATCCGCGAGGGCCGCTACCGCGCCCACATCGCGCGCACGCGGGAGCGGCTGGAACAGGCGCATGCCGCCGTGGCGGGGCTGATGGACGCGCATGGCTTCGACATCCACACGCGGCCACAGGCGGGCCTGTTCCTGTGGGCGAAAGTGGCGGGGCAATGGCGCGGGCGCGGCGCCAACGGGCTGGCCGAGATGGCCTTGAAGGACGGCATCTGGCTGGCGCCGGGTTCCTACTTCGAGGCCGACGAGGCCGACACGCCCTGGGTGCGCTTCAACGTCGCGTACTCGGAAGCGCCGGCGCTGTGGCGCTTCATGCGCAACGCGGGCGCGGCCTGAGGGGCGGCCCGCGTCGCCGGGCGCGCGCTCAGGCGCGCTCGTAGGTCACGAAGTCGTATTCGTAGCCGTTTTCGGCCGGCTGCCGCTCGCGCGCCGTTTCCTTCCATTGGAAGGCCGGCAGCAATGGGAAGAAGGCATCGCCCTCGACCCGGGCATGCACCTCGGTGGCCAGCACGCGGCGCGCCAGCGGCAGGGCCTGCGCATAGATCTGCGCGCCGCCGATGACGAAGGCCTCGGCCACATCCCCGCAAGCCCGCGCCGCCGCTTCCAGCGACGCCACCACGATGGCGCCTTCCGGCGCGAAATCCGGATTGCGGCTGACGACGATATTGGCGCGCCCCGGCAGCGGCCGCCCCAGAGAATCCCAGGTCTTGCGGCCCATGATGATGGGATGACCCAGCGTGCTGCGCTTGAAATGCGCCAGGTCCCCCGGCAGCCGCCAGGGCAGGGCATTGTCGCGCCCGATGGCGCGGTTGTCGGAATAGGCGACGATCAGGGTCAGGCTGGGAGTCATGCGGACGCTATGGCGAAGTTCAAGGACGGCGCGACAAGCGCGCACTGCCGTAAGCGTAGCAAATCCGCGCAGGCCGACGCGCGCGAACCCTGAACGCCCCCGCGCCCGACTATCTCAACACGGCACACTCAAGAGGCGCTCCCACCACCCATCGCAGGCGCCCCGCAGCGGGGCCGCTGCGGAGCCGGCTTTGCCGGTCCGCACGTGGCGCCCCTGGGGGTAGCGCCGCAGGCGCTTGGGGGGGGTCAGATATTGGCGTGTTCGAGGAACTCGGTGGCCGGCATGGGCTTGCCCAGCAGGAAACCCTGCAGCGAATCGCAGCCCAGGCCGGTCAGGAACTTCTGTTGTGCGGTGGTCTCGACGCCTTCGGCCACGATGCGCAGGTTCAGCTGCTGCGCCAGGGCGACGATGGCGGACACGATGGCCGCATCCTCGTTGTCGTTCTCCAGCTGGTTCACGAAGCCGCGGTCGATCTTCAGCTCGGTGGCCGGCAGGCGCTTCAGGTACAGCAGGCTCGAATAGCCGGTGCCGAAGTCGTCGATGGAAATGGTCACGCCCAGGCCGGACAGGCGCTTGAGCACCGCCAGGCTGGCCTCGGCGTCACGCATGGCCGTCGATTCGGTCACTTCCAGCGTCAGGCAGGACGGCGGAACGTTGTGCCGGGCGAGCGCGCCGCGCACCGTCTCGACCAGGCTGGCATGCGCGAACTGCAGCGCCGAGATGTTCACGGCGATAGTCCAGTGGCTCTGGCCCGCGTCGATCCATTCGCGCATCTGGCGGCAGGCTTCGTTGATGACCCAGTCGCCGATCGACAGGATCAGGCCGGTCTTTTCCGCCGTGGGAATGAACAGGTCCGGGCCGACCAGGCCGCGCGTGGGGTGGTTCCAGCGCAACAGCGCCTCGGCGCCGATGATCGGGCCGGCCGGCGCTTCATATTTGGGCTGGTAGTGCAGCACGAACTGGCCGCGCTCCTGCGCCAGCCGCAGGTCGTGCAGCAGCTCGATCTGTTCGTGCGCGTCGGCGTTCATCGACGGCTCGAAGAAGCTGTAGCCGGTGCCGCCCAGGCGCTTGGCGTGATACATGGCGGCGTCGGCGTTGGTCAGCAGCGCGTGGGTGTCCTCGCCGTCGTTGGGATAGATGGCGATGCCCACGCTGGATGTCACCAGCACTTCGTGGCCGTAGACCGTCACGGGCCGCGCGATGGCGTTGATCAGGCGGTCGGCCACGCTGGCGGCGTCGGTCGGTTCGCCCACTTCGCTCAGGACGATGAATTCGTCGCCGCCCAGTCGCGCAACGGTGTCCTGGGTGCGCAGAGTCTGGCGGATGCGTTGCGCCAGGTCGATGAGCAGCGCGTCGCCGGTATGGTGGCCGTAGGCGTCGTTGACCGCCTTGAAACCGTCCAGGTCGAAGAACAGCACCGCGAAATAGCCCTTGCGCCGGCTGGCGCTTTCGATGGCCTGCTCCATGCGGTCTTCGAGCAGAATGCGGTTGGGCAGCTTGGTGAGCGTGTCGTGCAGGGCCAGCTGCACCAGTTCTTCGTTGGCTTCGGCCAGCGACGACGCCAGGGCCGAGGTGCGAGCTTCCAGCCGGTTGTCCAGCACCGCCACGATCAGCGCGATGCCCAGCACGCTCAGGGTCACGGCGGTGACGGCGATGGCCAGCCAGCCAGCCGACAGGCCGCCATTGGAGGCCAGGCAGACGCTGTCGTCCGGAAAGCCCGCGGCCTGCATGCCGGTGTAGTGCATGCCGACGATGGCCAGCCCCATCGCCACCGACGCCAGCGGCCGTGAAAACGCCATGCGCGGCCCGTCGTGGCGCAGCCGGTAGGTGATCCACAGCGCCGCGCCCGACGCTGCCACGGCGATCAGGATGGACAGCGCGAACCAGCCTCTGTGATAGACGATGCCGGGCTGCATGCGCATCGCGGCCATGCCCACGTAGTGCATCGCCGCGATGCCCGCGCCCATGAGCAGGGCGCCGACCGCCAGGCGGCGGG
>NZ_JCBANH010000113.1:0-20149 GCF_059760925.1 Achromobacter sp. 1011791174 | reverse complement strand
AATCTCCTATTAAGAAAGGCGCGCCGCCTGCCGTAGCAGCCCGAAAGTACATCGCATCCATTCGGGGAGGGGTCGCCATGGTCGAGCGTAATCGCCAGCATGCGAAGTGGCTGCTGCGGGCAGTCTTCATCTCATGCGCGGCAGGCTTCGCGCATTCCGCCAACGCCCAATTGGTCTCCGGCACCGGCGATGTGCAGCCCGGGTCGGTCCAGACGCCCAACTGGACGGTCGGCGGCGACCTGACCGTCGGCGACACGGCCACGGGTGCCTTGACGATCGACGCCGGCGCCACGGTGTCCAACGATCTGGCCACCATCGGCAATCTCAATGGCGCCATCGGCACCCTGACGGTATCGGGCCGGGACGGCGCCGGCGCGGCATCGACCTGGACCAGCACCGGCCTGGTGTCCGTCGGGGTCGAATCGGGCAGCCAAGGCACGCTCAAGGTGCAGGCCGGCGGCCAGGCACGCAGCGATGCGGGCATCATCGGCCGCGATAGCGGCAGCGTTGGCACCGTTACCGTGTCGGGCGTCGGATCCGTCTGGGAGCTTTCGACGATCAACTCGTTCCAGATCGGCACCGCCGGCAGCGGCACGCTGCGGATCGACGATGGCGGCGCGGTGCACAGCGGCCAGGGCATCATTGGCTGGCAACCCGGCGGCAACGGGCGCGTTACCGTGACGGGCGCCCGATCGGTCTGGGATCCGCTGAACAACATCTATGTCGGTTTTGAAGGAACCGGCGAGCTGCAGGTCCAGGACGGCGCCGCCGTCCACACCCAGGGGCCGAGCGGGCCGACTTCCGCCGCGTCGATCTATATCGGGCTCCAGCCGGGCGGCGTGGGCACGGTCAACGTGTCCAGTACGACGGCCAACGCCTCGACCCTGAAGGCGAGCGACCGCATCGAGATCGGCTCGGCGGGCACGGGCACGCTGACCATCGACAAGGGCGGGATCGCGGGCGCCGCCGCCGATACCTGGATCGCCGTCGCCGGCGGCTCCACCGGCACGTTGCACCTGCTCGGCGATGCCGGCGGTCGTGGCGCGCTGGAGACCGGCTCCGTCGTCAAGGGGGCTGGCACCACGTCCTTCGACTGGAATGGCGGCATCCTGCGCGCCATTCGCGACCAGAACGACTTCCTGAACGGCTTCGCCACGCAGGCGATCGGCGCCAACGGCGCCTGGTTCGACACGAATACCTACGACGTGGTCATGGGCACCGCCTTCTCGGGCGCGTCCAGCTTCAACAAGCTGGGCGCCGGCACGCTGACGCTGTCGGGCAACAGCGCGGCATTCACGGGGAACACCGCCATCCGCGCGGGCACGCTGCAGGTGGACGGCATCCTGGGCGGACCCGTGAATGTACTGGCGGGCGCGCGGCTGACCGGAACGGGACGCGTCGGCGCGACGACCAACCAGGGCGTCATCGCGCCGGGACCGCGCAGCGGCTTCGGCACGCTGACGATCGCCGGCGACTATGCCGGCCAGGGCGGCGGCCTGGAAGTCCGCACGCGGCTTGGCGCCGACAACTCGCCGACCGACAAGCTGGTGATCACCGGCGCGACCGCCGGCGCGACGCCGGTCACGGTGAAGAACATCGGCGGCGCGGGCGCGGCGACCCAGCGGGGCATACAGATCGTGCAGGTCAATGGCCTCTCGGCGGGCCAGTTCAACCTGGCCAACGGCGATTACGTCATCGACGGGCGTCCGGCCCTGGTGGCCGGCGCCTACGGCTATGTGCTGCAACAGGATCCGGCCGACGGCGGCTGGTATCTGAGATCGTCCCTGACCGATCCCGGCACGCCCCAGCCCGGAGGCGGCAACCCGGGCGCACAGCCGCCCTTGCGCTATCAGCCCGGCGTGCCGGTCTATGAAGCCTACGCCAACACGCTGCTGCAGCTGAGCAAGCTGCCGACCCTGCGCCAACGGGTCGGCAATCGCCTCTATGACCCGGCGGACGTCGGCCGCAACGGCGTATGGAGCCGGGTGGAAGGAACGGCGAGCCGATACGACCCCGCGACATCCACGACCGGCGCGCGCCAGGACATCGACAGCTGGAAGGCGCAATTCGGCGTCGATCGCATCCTGAACGGCGAGCGCGACGGCTCCCGCCTGGTGGGCGGCCTGGCGTTTCACTATGGCAAGGCCGACACGCGTTTGTCGTCGGCCTATGGCAAAGGCAACGTCGACACCACCGTCTACGGCCTGACGCCCACGCTGACCTGGTATGGCGCGAACGGCGTCTATGTCGACGTCCAGGCGCAGGCGAACTGGTTCGACAGCGACCTGAAATCACGCTCGGCGGGCAAGCTCAGGAATGGCGCGAAGGCGCACGGCTACGGGCTGGGCATCGAGGCGGGCAAGGCCTGGGACCTGAGGCAAGGACTCGCCCTAATCCCGCAGGCGCAGCTGACGTACCTGTCGACCCGCTTCGGCAGCTTCAACGACCGATTCGACGCGCGCATCGAAAGCGACAAGGGCGACAGCCTGCAGGGCCGCGTCGGCATCGCGCTGGACTACAAGCGCGACTGGCAGTCGGGCGGCGTGCACCGGGAAGCCAGCGTCTATGGCGTGGCCAACGTCAAGCATGAATTCCTGGACGGGACGCGCGTGCGCGTGGCCAATGTGCCGGTGGCCAGCCGGATGGCGCGCACCTGGGGCGGCCTGGGCCTGGGCGTGAATTACGGCTGGGGCGGACGCTATGCCCTCTACGGCCAGATCGACGCGGATGCCGATTTCTCCGGCAGCCATGTCGTCACCGCGACCGCCGGATTCCGGATGATGTTCTAGCGGCGGCGGGCCGGTGACGACGACCGCCGCCGCCCCGGGCGACGCTCAGGCGGCGGTTGTTCCGGCTCTCATCCCATCCTGACCATGACGTGCCGCGCGACGGTGTAGTCCTCCAGGGCGTACATGGAAAGATCCTTGCCGTAGCCCGAGGACTTCAGGCCGCCGTGCGGCATTTCGCTGGTCAACATGAAGTGCGTATTGACCCAGGTGCAGCCGTATTGCAACCGGGCGGCCGTCGCCATGCCGCGCGAAATGTCGCGGGTCCAGACCGATGAGGCCAGACCGTATTCGGAGTCGTTGGCCCAGCGCACCGCCTCGTCGGCGTCGTCGAACCGCGTCACCGAAACGACGGGCCCGAAGACTTCATGCTGGACGATTTCGTCGCCTTGCAGCGCGCCGGCCACCACGGTTGGCTCGTAGAAAAAGCCGCCGCCGTCTCCCGCGCGACCGCCCGCCGTGATCTCGATGTGCCTGTTTTCAGCGGCCCGCCGGACAAAGGACTCGACGCGGGACTGCTGCCTGGCCGAGATCAGCGGTCCCAGGTCATTGTCGTCATCGTTGGGCTGATTGAACTTGAGGCGCTTGACCGCGTCCGAAAGGTCGGCAACAAGCTTGTCATAGATCTTCCTGCCGGCATAGATGCGGCAGGCGGCGGTGCAGTCCTGCCCGGCGTTGTAGTAGCCGTAGACCTTGACGCCTTCCACGACGCTGGCCAGGTCGGCGTCGTCGAAGACGATGACCGGCGCCTTGCCGCCCAGCTCAAGATGGGTTCGCTTGACGATCCCGGACGCGGCCTGCAGCACCTTCTTGCCCGTGCCGATATCGCCGGTGAGCGAGACCATCGCCACCTTCGGATGATGGATCAGCGCGTTGCCCACGCTCGCGCCGCGCCCCGTGACCACGTTGACGACCCCGGCGGGAAAGATGCCCGCGATGATCTTCGCCAGTTTCAGCAAGGTCAGCGGCGTCTGCTCCGATGGCTTGATCACGACGGTATTGCCGCCGGCAAGCGCGGGGGCCAGTTTCCAGGCCGCCATCATCAGGGGGTAGTTCCACGGCGCGATGGACGCGACGACGCCGATCGGATCGCGACGGATCATCGACGTGTGGTTGGCGACATACTCGCCGGACGCAGCGCCGTGCATCGTTCTCGCGGCGCCGGCGAAAAAGCGGAAGCAATCGGCGATCGCCGGGATCTCGTCCTCCAGCACGCGGATACGCGGCTTGCCGCAGTTGAGCGCCTCGAGCGTCGCGAAGTCCTCGCCCGCGCTCTCGATGGCGTCGGCCAGCTTCAACAGCAGGCGCGAGCGCTCGGCGGGCGTGGTCCGCGCCCAGGCCTCGAAGGCCTTCGACGCCGCTTCGACCGCTGCGTCGACCTGCTCGACCGAGGCTTCGGCCAATTCAGTCAGCAGCGCCCCGGTCTTCGGATTCAGGATCTTCTCTTTGGTTTCCGCGCCCGCGACAAAGGCGGAACCGATCAGCAGTTCATGGTCAAACACGCGACTCTCCTGTTTACGAAATTAGCTTGCGGACGGGCCATGGGCCATCAGGCCGGAACGGCGGCCACCGCGTCCACGGCCCCGGCGCCCCGGACGCCCGCGGCAAGAATGAAATCCGCCGCCTTCTCGGCGATCATGATCGTGGGCGCATTGGTATTGCCACTCACGATGGTCGGCATGATGGAGGCGTCGATGACGCGCAGGCCGCTCACGCCCCACACACGCAGCCGGTCGTCCACGACGGCCATCTCGTCGCTGCCCATCTTGCAAGTCCCCACCGGGTGGTAGACGGATTCGACGTTCTCCCTCAGGTACTGGTCGATCTGGGCATCGGTCGTGGCCTGCGGGCCGGGGGCATACTCCACGCCTCGATAGGGGTCGAACGCCTTTTGCGCCAGGACTTCCCGGCCTATGCGTATCCCCTCGCGATACACACGGATGTCATCCGGATCCGAGAAATAGTTTGGCTGAATGCGCGGGTGCTGCGTGGGATCCGCCGACTGGATCTTCAACCAGCCCCGACTCTTGGGGCGCGAAATATTGAACAGCGGCGTGAAGCCGTGCTCGGGAATGACGACCCGACCGTTTTCGCGGTACATGATCATCTCGAAGTGGTACTGGATGTCCGGGGCGATCAGATCGGGCTGGCTTTTGACGAAGGCCAGCGCTTCCACGCCGTGATACGCGCCCGGGCCTCCCTTGTCCCACATATAGCGCGCCAGGGCAGCGGCGGCGCGAACGGGACGGATGTAGGTCAGGAGCGAGTTCGGCAGCGTCGAGCGGCATTGCACGCCCACGGACAGGTGATCGTGCAGGTTCTGGCCCACGCCCGGCAGCGCCGCCGTGACCTCGATGCCCAGCGAGCGCAGATGCGCCGGATCGCCAATGCCGGACAACTGAAGCAGCTGCGGCGAGTTGATCGCGCCGCCCGACAGCAGCACCTCCTGATGCGCGCGGAGCACTTCCTTGCGGCCACGGCGAAGGAACTCGACGCCGACCGCGCGGCCGCGCTCGACGATGACGCGCGTGGCCAAGGCCTTGGTGATGATCCTGAGGTTCTTCCGCTCCTTCACCGGATGCAGGTAAGCGAAAGCCGTGCTCGCGCGGATTCCCTTGTCTTCGACGGCCTTGATCGTGCTGTCGCAGGGACCGAATCCCTCCTGCTCGCCGCCATTGAAGTCATCCCGGTACGGGTATCCGGCCTGTATGCCAGCCTCGACGAACGCCTTCGACAAGGGGTGATGAACACCGTAGCGGCTCGTGTGCAACGGTCCATCGTGCCCATGGATCGGACTGCGCGGTCCGTTCCAGTTCTCGGCGCGAAGAAAATAAGGCAGGCAATCCCGGAAGGACCAACCGCTGTTTCCCAACGCCGCCCAATGATCGTAGTCCGTGGCGCTGCCTCGGATGTAGATCATGCCGTTGACACAGCTGCATCCGCCCAGGACCTTCGCCCGTGGCCAGAACAGCCGTCTGCCGGCCAGGTGCTCCTGGGGCTCGGTGTGGTAGCCCCAGTCGATCTGCCCGGTTTTCATCAATTGGAAATAGCCGGCCGGCATGCCGATGAAGGGGCTGCGGTCCCAGCCGCCGGCCTCGATCAGCGTGACGTCGACGGCCGGATTCGCGGATAGTCGATTCGCCAGGACACAACCCGCGGACCCGCCGCCGACAATGATGTAGTCCGTCACAGTGCTGCCCTCGCTCGCAGGTTATGGGGGAAAGTCATGACACCAGACCCGCGCTCATCGGCTCGAGCCGCGCATCGACGATGCGGTTGACGGCGTCGATGAAGCTATCGATGTCCTCGTCGGTCATCGGGGTCGACAGGAATGCCTTGCCGGTGCGGGCGATATGGAAGCCCGCCAAGGTCAAGGCGCGCTGAAGCGCGACAACGCGCCTGGTTTCCTCGGGGGTGGAATAGCCCGAGCGGTAGTCGGTCACTTTGCGGCCATGGCCGAACACCATGAAGCTGGACCCGAAGCCGGTGACCTGTCCTGGAAAGCCGGACCGCGCGAACGCCTGGTTCAGCGCCGCCATCAGCCGGGAATTGAGCTGCGTCATGCGATCAATCGCGGCGTCGTCAAGCAGATCCAGCGTGACCTTGCCCGCGGTCATCGTGACCGGATTGGCCGTGAAGGTGCCGCTCCACGGCAAGCCGGGCTTGCCCTGGCGATGGTCGTAGATCCGCATGAACTCGCGCCGCCCCGCCACCGCGCCGACGGGAAAGCCGCCGCCGATGATCTTGCCCAGGGTAGTCAGATCCGGCTGGATGCCCAGCAGCGTCTGGACGCCGCCGGTGTGACACCTGAACGAGATGACTTCATCCAGGATGAAAAGCGCCCCGATCTCGCGAGTCACGCGTTCAATCATGTTGGTGAAGCGCTGGGTCGCCTGCACGAACCCCAGATAGCTGGGCACCGCGTCGAGCAGGACGGCCGCGATGTCCTCGGCATTCGCCCGGATGATCCGCTCGGCGGCTTCAACGTCGTTGAAGGGGATGACCACCACGTCGTCCGTCACCCCTTTGGGCACCCCTTTCGAATAGCCGATCGAGTTCGGATCCTCGCCCCAGTTCGACGGGGAAGAATCCAGGCTGACCTCGGCGTAGTCATAAGCGCCGTGGTAAACGCCTTCCGCCTTGACGATCTTGGATCGGCCCGTGATCGCGCGGGCGGCTTTGATCGCGCTCATGACGGCTTCCGAGCCAGAGTTGCAGAATCGCACCTGTTCGAAGCTCTCGGCCCTCGCGCATATCGTTTCCGCCAGCGCGACCTCCTGCTCCGTGGGAAGCGTAAAGGCGGTTCCATTGCCGACCTGGCGCCGAACGGCCTGCACGACGCCCGGATGCGCGTGGCCGTGGATCAGCGAGGCGAAGTTGTTCAACAGGTCAAGGCGGCGCGTGCCGTCCACATCGACCACGTAAGCCCCTTGGCCATGCGAGGCGTAGACCGGGAACGGCTCCTGCCATGGCAATGTGCGCGTGATACCGCCGGGCAGCACCTTCAAGCCGCGTTCATACAGGTCCCGGGAACGGGAAGCCAGGTCTGGCCATTGAGCCATGATTGCACTCCAAAGGGTTGAAGAACGATGAGGACGTCGCGCGCCGTCAGGCGTGACGGCGCACACGGGTATTGGCGATCGGCTCGCTGGAATAGACGCCGAACCGCGGCTGCGTGGCGCGTTCCAGCGCGCTGTAGCCGTAGTACAGCTCGGCCATCATGAACGTCCAGGTGAACAAGGCCGCGGTGTAGAACAGCGTGCGGTCCGCGTCATCGCCGGGCAACGGGACATAGTCGTACAAGACGGCGATGGCCAGGCCGCTCAGCGCCACGACAGCCGTGCCCATCGCATGCAGCGTCTCGCCCGCCTTCTGCAGCCGCCAGGCGAAGTACGCCAGAAAGACCAGGAAGACCAGGCCCATCAGCAGGTAGAACGGCGGTTTGTAGACCGCCAACGCCGGCGCATGGTCGGCCGCCACCAGCGCGGCGGCGCCCGCGAAGCCGAGCAGGAAATAGAGGACATCCGCGAGGCGCGACGGCTGGTAGTTGTGGGTCACCGCCATCATGCCGGCGACCGCGACCACCGGAAAGCCGAAGGACCGCGAGAACGCATCGAAGAAATGCGCGACGCTGTAGCCGGACTCCCACCCGAAGAGCGCCCACAGCAGGAAATGAGAGCCCGAAAGGGCCATGATGAACCATTCAATCCCGCACAGATAATTGCGCTTCCTGAGGAACTTCACGCCATAGATGACCCCGGCAAGAATCAGCAGGACATCGGCCAGCAAAAGGAAAATCGCATTCATGATGAAGGGGCCTCGGTGAGAGTCGAGCTGATTGATCCCGAGCCGGCAGCGGCGTGCCGGCCCCGGACTCATTCGTGCAGCATGGCGCCGAATCGCTTGATGCCGCGCCGCATCAGCTGTTGCGCGCCGGGCGACCACGGTCCCATTTCGAAGAAGCCATGGATCATTCCCGGACCTGGCATATGCTCCGCCGGGCTGCCGGCCGCGTTCATGGCCGAGGCGTAGGCAGCGCCCGAGTCGCGCAACGGATCGAATTGCGCCGTCATCACCAGCGCCGGCGCCAGCCGGCTCAGATCCTTGGCCCGCAGCGGCGCCAGGCGCGGATCCGTCGGGTCCAGATAGGCGCCCGCGTAATGGCGGTAGAACCAGTTGATGGTGGCCACATCGAGCAGGTATCCCTCGCCGTTCTCCACGACGCTGGGGTACTGCGCCGTCACATGATCCACGGCGGGATAGATGAGGAACTGCGCGGTCAGCGCGATACCTTCATCGCGCAACCGCTGCGCGACGACGGCCGAGAAATTGCCGCCCGCGCTGTCGCCGGCGACGCCGACATTGTGGTTTCCGCCCAGCTCGTGCGCATGCGCCACGATCCACTTCGTGGCCGCGACGGCATCTTCAACGCCGGCGGGAAATGCATGCTCGGGCGCCAGCCGGTAGTCCACCGCCACCACCACGGCCATCGCGCCGCGACAGATCTCGCGGCAGATGTTGTCGTGCGTGTCCAGGTCGCCAATGACGAATCCGCCGCCGTGGAAGTAGGCCACGGTCGGAAACGGCCCGTCGCCTTCGGGCCAGTACACGCGGGCCTTCAATGGCCCGGCGGCGCCGCCGACGGTCGTGTCCCGCACGCGGGCCACGGGTACGACCTGCTCGGGCGTCAGCGCGCCGGCCGTCGTTGCCAGATAGAAGGCCCGGCCTTCCTCCGGCGTGCCTTCGTGCAGCGGCTTCGCACCGGCCTCGGCCAGCAGCTGCATGGCGCCGGCTATATGGGGATCGAGAGACATGGAATGACTTCCTTTGTTCAGGGATGAGGGGGTCGCCAGCGCGCCGGGTGCTCAGCGGTACGCCAGGGCCGCTTCGTCGGGCCGTGCCGCGGGGAACGAGACCCGCTCCTCTTCGTACTCCAGGCCTTGCTTCCAGGGATGACGATCGCCCTGGCGGGGCAGCAGGTGCAGCGCCCGCATGATGTAGCCCGAGTTGACGTTCTCCGGATCGATCCAGGGCAGGCGCGGCATGTCTGCGTCCGCGACAGGCACGGTGGGAACCACCATGTCGTGGCCCGCCTGCGCCATGTGCTCGACGATGCGGCACGCCAGATCGGTGACCAGATCCGCGCGCAGCGTCCAGCTTGAGCGGAAGTAGCCCATGACGTAGGCCATGTTGGGAACGCCTTCGATCATCATGCCGCGATAGCTGACGCGCTTGGCGAAGTCCACCGATTCGCCATCAACGAAAAATGGCACGCCGCCGAATATCCGCATGTTGAAACCCGTCGCGGTGACGATGATGTCGGCGTCAAGATGCGCGCCGCTGACCAACCGGACGCCCGTGGCGTCGAAGCGCTCGATGCCGTCGGTGACCACTGACGCCTTGCCGGAGCGGATGGCGGCGAACAGGTCGCCGTCGGGAACCAGCGCGATGCGTTGCTGCCATGGGCGATAGCTCGGGTTGAAATGCTTCTCCACGTCGAAGCCCTCGGGCAGGAGCGCGCGCGCCTGCTCGACGATCCACGCGCGCATTTCCTCGGGATGTTCGAAGGACATGCGAACTTCGCCGTCCACCTTGGCGACGAAGGCGCGCCGCATGATCTCGTGCACCCAGTCGGGGCGCACGCCCAGTTCGCGCAGCTGGGTCTCCAGCGGATGGATGGGAGAATCCGCCGCGAAAAACGTGGGCGAACGCTGCAGCATGGTCACGTGCGCCACGGCGTCCGCCAAGGACGGGATCAAGGTGGCGGCCGTGGCGCCCGAGCCGATGACGACCACGCGCTTGCCCGTGCAGTCGAGTTCTTGCGGCCAGTGCTGCGGATGCACCCACTGCCCCTTGAAATCACGCATGCCAGGCCACTCGGGCGTATAGCCCTTGGCGTGATCGTAGTAGCCCGAGCACATCCAGAGAAAACCCGTCGTCAGCGTCAGCGTCTCGCCCGAATGCGTGCGCGTGACCTCCAGCGTCCAGCGCCTGTCCCGGGACGACCACCGGGCGGCCGTGATCTTGTGCCCGTAATGGATATGTCGCGCCAGATCGTTTTCCTCGATCAGCTCCCCCAGGTAGGCGCGGATCTCGTCGGCCGTGCCGATGGCGCGGCCGGTTTCCCAAGGCTTGAAGCTGTAGCCGTAGGTGTAGCAATCGCTGTCCGAACGCGCGCCGGGGTAGCGATGCGTCCACCAGGTGCCCCCGAAGCCGTCCATCGCTTCGAGCACGGCGAATGAGTGATCGGGAAATCGCTTGTGCGTGTTGTATGTGGCGCCAAGACCCGAAATGCCGGCGCCCACAACGATAAAGTCAAGATGCTGGCCGTTCACGAGCGCGGCCTGAGGTTGCTTGATCACGGTTCTCTCCAGGTTGCCTGCAATTGGAAATCAGAGCTTGAGGTAGTCGCCCAGTTCGCTGTAGTTGACCTGCCAGAGGCCGGGCGAACCGATGGGGTACTGCGAGCGGAATCCGAGCAGGCGCTGGACGCGCGGCGAAAGCTGTCGAACGATGTCCATGCTGACCAGGAAGGGGTAGGCCTCTTCGCCGGTGAGAAAGCCGGGGTTGAAGGCGAAGGCCACGCCTCGGCGGTACTGGTCCGTGGTCAGGTTGGCGCCGCCGCCATGAGCGGTCTTGCCGCTGTACAGGAGCACATCTCCAGCCTTCATCCTGGCGGCGATGGTCTGCTCCGGCGTGCCGCGATCCTCGAAATCCTCCCAGTGGTTGCTGCCGGGGATGATCCGGGTGGCGCCGTTCTCTTCGGTGTAGTCGGTGAAGGCGATCATGAAATTCAGGGCGGCCTCGGGCCCCTTGGGTCCCATGCCGATGAACGGATACCAGTTCTCCAGGTCGCGGTGCAGCATCTGCGCCTTGTTGCCGGGGCCGATTTCAATCACCTGCGCGGTGGTCATCCAGTACGAACCGGATTCCTCAAGGAAGATCGCGTCGAGCAGGTCATGCACCAGATCACAGTCGAGGATTTCCTCGCGGAAGGTCTTGCTGTACGTGACCAGATTTGTCAGACGCTTGGTGTTTGCGCCGTGGAATTCGGCAATCAACTCGATTTCGTGCGTCGATCCCGGCGCGAGGGCGTCCATCGGCCCCTGGATTTCGGCGTTGAAGCTGTCGATCTGTGCCTTGGCGAGGAAGTTCTTGATGATGACGCCGCCGTCTTGCTTGAGGATTTGGAGGATCTCCGCGATGGGCGTCGAGGTCGTGACGGTGCGCAAAGCGCTGGTGGGCCGGGTCATGAAGCATCTCCTTTGTGTCGGATAGCGTTGACTTATTTTGTTGGTCAAATGACCAACTGAATGCATCATGAAATATGCCAAGCCATACCGTCAAGGTCGGGAAAACCCGTCCTCCGGAGATAGAATTTCGCGTTTATTCAGCTGTTTTAAACATATTCTTCGATCAAGATCCGGAAAAAAATTCCCGGCATCGCCATAAGAAATCGCCCGTTATTTAATTGGTCAATTGACCTTCAATCATCCAAGACGTCTACATGGCGCCGCAGGGCTGAGCCGACCGTTCCCGCAACGGGAAACGCGAGGTCGCCACGCCGATGGCCAGCCTGATCGCTCATGGGCGTGACGCGATGACCGCTCCAGGCCGATGTATTCGTCCCTTGCGACTGGCGCGGCGGGCGGCCCGGCGAAGAAATGCGCCTGTTACGATACGAATTTCCGACATCGTCAGCGCTTCCTCATTCCACGCGCGCGTCAGTCGCCCGTCATGCCGACCCCGCAAGCCCCTTTCATCCACAAAGGGATCGCGGTCGCTGGGGAGCAGCTGGAGCGCATCGGGCCTGGGCTCCCTCGGTCTGGGGCGCGATGGATTCGATGGCCGCCCGCCACGATGCGTACTCCCCTCGCGCCGCCTGCCCCAGCCGAGGGCTCACTCGCCTCGGGCGAGAACTTGGTTGACAGCCTCATGGCGCCATCCTCGCTCTTTGCGAAACCCGGGACGGTCCACCGGATTCACTGATTGCATGCCGCCAGAATCACCAGGGATCCGACAGACTTCCATCCGTGCCATGACCAAACACCAAAGCGAAAACACGTCGTCCGCCGCCGCCAGGACAAGCGCGCAGAGCGTGCGAGCCGAGCAGTCCGAGCGCAAGCGCGCGGCCATCCTGAAAGCGTCGAAAGAGGTGCTGGCGCAAGGCTATGCAGAATTTTCGCTGCGCAAAGTGGCCGCCGCCGCCGGCGTGCGGCTCAGCACCGTGCAGCATCATTTCGGCGATCTGGAGTCGCTCATTCTTGCAACGATCGACTCCTCGACCGAGGAGTTCATGCGCTATTCCAGACAACTAGCGCAAGGCCAGTACGAGTCCCCGACCGATGACCTGAAGGTCTTCCTCGACGACGCCTGGACGTTTGTCCGTAACGTCAACGTGCGAAACCTCTACCTGGAAGTGTGGGCAATGGGCCGCCACCGTCCCGTCGTCGCGGACTCGATCAAGCGGATCTACACCGAATACATCCAGGCGTTGATCCTCATCCTGCGCAGGATCAACCCGAACCTGACGCAAACCGAAGCCCACACCACCGCCACGTTGATCTCCTGCCTGACCGAAGGCGCCATCGTGATGGCCCACTGGGGCAGCCAGGACGCCCCCGCCCTGGGCCTTCTTGGCATACGCCTGAAAACCGCATGTCTTGCCCTTGTGGAACCGTCTGATGAAGAGGCCGGAAAACGCGCTTGATGCCGGCGTCAGACCGGCGATGCGCAATGGACGTGCCTGCACTGCGTGGCGCCAACGCCCGCGTCGCGCAAGCCCATGGTCTGCCGGGGCTTGCGCAAAGACCGAGATTGCAGGGGAGAGAAAGGAAGAAGCAGGGAAATGCGCGACGTAGAGGATTCGAACCTCTGACCTATTGCTTAGAAGGCAATTGCTCTATCCAACTGAGCTAACGTCGCCCTGAAACCCGCCCCTCCCGACCACGCGCCGGGAAGATCCGCGCCCTATGCGACCAAGTTGCGGTCACGTTGCGGCCAAACTGCCGCCGCGCGATGGGTTTGATTGCCCGGAAAGGCTCCGGGCGGGCGCATTTTACCTTGTTGCGCGAAGCAAGGGAAAAAGACCGGAAGGCCCTGCTATTCCTCGCCCAGGTCCGTGTGCGTGGACACCCACAGCACCAGCGCGTCTTCCTTGCTGACGCTGATGACGCGGTGTCCCATGCGGCTGTCGATGTAGAAGCTTTCGCCCGCGCGCAGCCGGGCCGGCTCGTAGAACTCGGTGTACAGCTCGACCTCGCCGCTCAGCACGTAGACGAATTCCTCGCCATGGTGGCGGCTCCAATCCTGGAATTCCTCGAACGAGCGCGCTTTGACCCGGGTGTGGAAGGGCATCATGCGCTTGTGCGACAGCGCGGTGCATAGCAGGCGGTGGTCGTAGTACGGGGTTTCGTACTGGCGCCCTTCCCCCTGTCGGCCCAGGCTGCGGCGGCCGGTGCCCATGTGGGCGTCGGACGGGGTGAACAGCTCGGCCACGTCCAGATCCAGGCCGGCGGCGATCTTGATCAGGTTGTCATAGGTGGGCGACAGCAGGCCGTTCTCGATCTTGGACAGAGCGGACGCGGACACGCCGGTGGCCGCCGCCGCCTGCTTCAGCGTCCAGTCCCGCGCCTGGCGCAGGGCTCGCAGCCGTTGTGCCAACACGCTCTGTTTGTTGCCTTGCATCTGTACACCCTGTCAGCGCGACCGGCGCTCCCGCCACCAGTCGCGCGCTTGATAAGACCAATATGTGAGCTGGACCGCCGCCCGGCCCAGCGCGCCGCCGTTCCAGGCCAGTCCGAAGGGCTGGAACAGCTGATAGCGGTGGCTGTCGCCGGTGATGCCCTCGGCCACCACGCGGCCGCCGATGGAGGCGGTGTTCATGCCATGCCCGCCAAAGGCCGTGCAGTACCAGACGTCCGGCGCCAGCAGGCCGATCTGCGGCATCAGGTGGCGCGCGTAGGCCATGCGTCCCGACCAGGCGGTTTCCACGCGCAGGCCCTGCAATTGCGGGTAAACCGACAGCAGTTCGCGGCGCAGCGTCTCGGCCAGGTCGGGCGGGTCGTCGATCCGGGTGGTGATTCTACTGCCCCAGCCGATGCGCCCGCCATCGAGCACCCGGTAGTAGTTGCCGGCGCGGCGGTCGTCGCCGATGGCGGCGTCGCTGCGGATGGCTTCGTGCACGCGTTCGCCCAGCGGCTCGGTCAGCATGATGTAGGTGGCGATGGGCAACATGGCCCGGCGCAGCGCGGGTTGCAGCGCGCCGGTGTAGCCGCCCGTGGCCAGCACCACGGTGCGCGCCTCGACCCGGCCGCCGGCGGTGGCGACCTGCTTGACCGCGCCGTCCAGCGCCAACTGCTGCGCCGGCGAGTCCTCGTGGATGCGCACGCCCAGCCGCGCGCACTCTCGCGCCAGGGCGCGTGCGTAGTTGAGCGGATGGAAATGGAAGGACGTGGGATCGTCCACGCCCTGGAAATAGGCCTCTGTCACCAGCCGCTCGCGCAGCTGGGCGCGCGACAGCACGCGCACCTCGCGCTCGAAGACCCGCTGCTGTTCCTCGCACCAGCGCTGCAGCGCGTCGCCGGCGTCGTAGCGCACCACGCGCAGGCGGCCGTCGACCTTGTGGGCATCGCGGATGTCCAGGTCGCGGATGTTGGCGCGGATGATCTCCACGCCCTCCATCGACAGCCGGTAGAGCGCGCGATAGTGTTCCTCGTCCACATGGCGGCGGATGGCGTCGGCCCCGGCCGAGAACGCGGGCGAGACCGAGCCGCCGTTGCGGCCCGAGGCGCCCCAGGCGATGCGGCTGCCTTCCAGCAGCACGACCTGCCGGCCGCGCCGGGCCAGTTCCAGCGCGACCGACAGGCCGGCCAGGCCGCCGCCCACCACGCAGACCTCGGCGCTTTCCGGGCCGGCCAGGGCCGGATAGCGGGTTTGCGGGTCGGACAGCGTGCGCTTGTAGTAGGTGTCGACGTACTCGGTGGGCATGGTGCTCGGCGGCGTCCGTTCTAGTTGAGGCTGGCGCCTTGCAGGCCGCCGGCCAGCCGCTTTTCCAGCCAGTTGGCCAGGCGCAGCAGCGGATAGCAGTACAGGAAATAGATGGCCGCGATCATGGCGTAGATGAACAGCGACTTGGCCGGGAAGGTGATGATGAAGACCTCGCCCTGGCGCGTCAGCTCGGTGATGCCGACCACGGACAGAATGGCCGTGCTCTTGATCAGCATGACGTACACACCGCTCATGGGCTGCACGATCAGCCGCAGCGCCTGCGGCAGGATCACCAGCCGCAGGATCTGCAAGGGCTTCAGGCCCAGCGTCATGGCGCCCTCGGTCTGGCCGCGCGGCACGGCCTCGATGGCGCCCCGGATGATCTCGGCCACGTAGCAGGACGTGTAGACCGACAGCGACACGAAGGCCGCCGTCGCCGAGTCCCAGTGCAGCCAGGCGATGCCGGAGCTGGGCAGCACGAAATAGAAGATATAGAGCTGCACCAGGAACGGCGTGCCGCGCAGCACGTGGATGTACAGCCCCAGCAGCTGGTGCAGGCCGCGGATGCGGTAGCTGCGAACCACGCCGATGACGAAGCCCAGCAGCGAGCCGGCGATGATGGCGAAGAACGAGATCTTCAGCGTTTCCCAGAAGCCCTTGAGCAGGAAGGGCAGCACCACGCCGGCGGTCGAAAGGTAGGATTCCAGCATGCTCACCTCGCGTTCCAGGCCGGGCCGGCCAGCCACAAGCTGACGCCGCGCGACAGCAGCAGCATGACGCCGTAGATCAGCAGATAGCCCGCGGCGATGGTCAGGAAGCTCTCGTTGGGCACGATGCGCTCGCTGTTCATCTGCACGCCGGCGGCCACCAGCTCGAACACGGTGATCAGCGACAGCAGCGAGGTGTCCTTGATCAGCACCGCCGTCTGGCCCAGCAGCGGCGGCAGCGTGTTGGCGAAGGCCTGCGGCAGCACCACGTAGCGCAGGCGCTGGCCGTAGTTCATGCCGCAGGCCTTGGCGCCCTCGACCTGGCCGCGCGGCACCGACTCGATGCCGACGCGGATGATCTCGCTCATATAGGCCGCGTGGTGCAGCGTCATCGCCATGATGCCCAGCGCCATCTCGCTCCAGCCCTTGGCGCCGGGTATCAGCATGGGCACCGCGTAGTAGACCAGATAGATCTGCACCAGCAGCGGCGTGGCGCGCACGAACTGCACATAGCCGGCCACCGGCCGCCAGCAGGGCGCGCGCGGCGACATGCGCGCCAGCGCCAGCGGGATGCCGGCCAGCACGGACAGCGCCAGGCTGGCGCCGGCCGCGATCAGCGTGTTGGCCAGGCCGGCGGCGAACTGGCCCGCGTACTGGCTGACGATGCGCCAGTTGTAGTAGTCGATCAACCAATCCATGCGCGCTGCCCCTGGCGGACGGCCTCAGTGCTCTTTCTTCCAGTCGGTGGAGTACCAGTACTTCACCTGCTCGGGCAGCGTGTTGTCGGCGGTCTTGAGCGTCTGCCAGTTGTCGAGCCAGAACTTCAGGCGAAAGGCGTTGGGCGCCACCGCGAAGGCCAGCGGCTCGCGCACCATGATGCCATCCAGCACGCGCAGGTTGCCGAAGTCCATCAGGAACTGGTTGGCGGTCGACATGGACATGATGCCGGCGTCCAGCCGTCCGCTGGACAACGCCTGGCCGACCGGCGCGCTGCCGCCGGAGAATTCCTTGAGCGTGGCCTTGGGCAGCATCTTCTTGCCCACTTCAGCGTAGGTGCTGGCGCCCAGCGCGCCGACCGTGACGCCGGCCTTGTCCAGCTCTGCGTAGCGCTTGTAGGGCGAATCCTTCGGCACCACGGCCACCGTCTCGGCGTAGAACATCGGCGCCGAGAACAGCACCTGGGCCGCGCGCTGCGGCGTGGGTGTCATGTCCGCCGCCACCATGTCGGCCTTGCCCGACAGCAACGCCGGGATCAGGCCCTTCCACTCGTAGTCCTGCAGCACCAGCTTCACGCCCAGGTCGTCGGCCATGCGCTGGGCCACCTCGACCGCCAGGCCGGTGCGCTTGCCGTTCTTGTCCATGAAGCTCATCAGCGGTCCGGAGGTCTGCACCGCCACCCGCAGCTCGCCGCGCTTGATGATGTCGCCCAACTCGTCGGCCTGCGCCGGCAGCGCCGCCGACGCCGCCGCCCAGGCCACGCAGGCCGTGCCCAGCCATTGCTTGATCTTGAACATGCTCTACCCCTTGAATGTGTGGTCTGACGTCATTCCGGGCCTGCCATCCGCGCGCCGGCGGCGCCCGGTTTCGCCGGGCCGGCGCGCATGCCGCTCGCTGGCGGCGACTGTATCGGCCTTGCGCCGCCGCTACAGGATCTTCTCCAGGAACGCCCGCGTGCGAGCCTCCCGGGGACTGCCGAACACCTCGGCCGGCGTGCCGGCCTCGATCACGCGGCCGGCGTCCATGAACAGGGCGCGGTCGGCCACGTCGCGGGCGAAACCCATTTCATGGGTCACCACCGCCATGGTCATGCCGTCGCGCGCCAATGCGCGCATCAGCTCCAGGATGCCGCCCACGGTCTCGGGATCGAGCGCCGACGTGGCCTCGTCGAACAGCATGAGCTTGGGATCCATGGCCAGCGCGCGCGCGATCGCCACGCGCTGCTGCTGGCCGCCGGACAGCTGGCTGGGATAGCGGGCGCCGTAGTCGGCCATGCCGACGCGGCCCAGCAGCTCGCGGGCGTAGCGCTCGGCCTGGGCGCGGTCGCGGCCGCGCACCACGCGCTGCGGCAGCGCCACGTTGTCGAGCGCGTTGCGATGCTGGAACAGATTGAAGTGCTGGAACACCATGCCCACGTCGGTGCGCCAGCGATTGATGTCGGTGGCGGGATCGGTCAGGGACACGCCGTCCACCGTGATGGCGCCGCTGTCGATGGTCTCCAGGCCGTTGAGCGTGCGCAGCAGCGTGCTCTTGCCCGAGCCGGACGGGCCGACCACCACCATGACCTCGCCCCGGCGCAGCTCGCAGTCGATGCCGGCCAGCGCCAGGTGGGCGGGCTGCCCGTCGCGCCGGTAGGTCTTGGTGACTGCCTGGACTCGCAGCAGGGGTTCAACGGCCATCAATGCTCCCGATCGGGTGACGCGGGATGCGGCGCAAGCGCGCCGGCATCCGGGGGGTTTCGCATTTACAGCTTGAGTTTCGTATAGTAAATTTTTTTCCGAAATCGCCACTTAGGCATAACCCTGCCCCGCACCGCTACCCAAGGAACCGGCATGGACACTTCATCTGACATCCTGCGCGCGCTCGGACTCGACCCGGCCGCGCTCACCGGCGGCACGCTGGCCGCGCGCAGTCCCATCGACGGCGCCGAGCTGGCGCGGGTGCGCGAACACAGCGTGGCCCAGGCGCATGCCGCCATCACCCGCGCCCGTCAGGCCAGCCTGGCCTGGCGCGACGTGCCGGCGCCGCGCCGTGGCGAGCTGCTGCGCCTGTTCGGCGAAACCCTGCGCGGCCACAAGCGCGAGCTGGGCCGGCTGGTGAGCCTGGAGGCCGGCAAGATCCTGGCCGAGGGCGAAGGCGAAGTGCAGGAAATGATCGACATCTGCGACTTCGCCGTGGGCCTGTCGCGCCAGCTGTACGGCCTGACCATCGCCTCCGAGCGTCCCGGCCATCGCATGATGGAGACCTGGCATCCGCTGGGCGTGGTGGGCGTGATCAGCGCCTTCAACTTCCCGGTGGCCGTGTGGTCCTGGAACGCCGCGCTGGCGCTGGTCTGCGGCAATGCCGTGGTGTGGAAGCCGTCGGAAAAGACGCCCTTGACCGCGCTGGCCTGCCAGGCGCTGTTCGCGCAGGCCGCGCAGCGCTTCGGCGATGCGCCGGCGGGACTTTCCGAAGTGCTGATTGGCGGCCGCGAGATCGGCGAGGCGCTGGTCGATTCGCATGCCGTCGCCCTGGTGTCGGCCACCGGCTCGACCCGCATGGGCCGCCAGGTCGGCCCGCGCGTGGCGCAGCGCTTCGGCCGCGTGCTGCTGGAGCTGGGCGGCAACAACGCCATCATCGTCGGCCCCAGCGCCGACCTGGACATGGCCGCGCGCGGCATCGTCTTCGGCGCCATCGGCACGGCCGGCCAGCGCTGCACCAGCACGCGCCGCCTGATCGTGCACGACAGCGTGGCCGACGAACTGCTGCGCCGCCTGCACCAGGCCTACGCCAGCGCCCCCATCGGCAATCCGCTGGACGCCGGCACGCTGGTCGGCCCGCTGATCGACCGCGCTTCCTACGACGCGATGCAGTCGGCGCTCAAGGCCGCGGTCGAACAGGGCGGCAAGGTCACCGGCGGCGAGCGCGCGCTGGCCGAGCAGTATCCCGACGCCTGGTACGTGCGCCCCGCCATCGCCGAGATGCCGGGCCAGACCGACGTGGTCTGCCACGAGACCTTCGCGCCCATCCTCTACGTGATCCGCTACACCGACTTCGCCCAGGCCCTGGCGCTGAACAACGCCGTGCCGCAAGGCCTGTCCTCGGCCATCTTCACCAACGACCTGCGCGAAGCCGAGACCTTCCTGTCGGCCTCGGGCTCGGACTGCGGCATCGCCAACGTCAACATCGGCACCTCGGGCGCCGAGATCGGCGGCGCGTTCGGCGGCGAGAAGGAAACCGGCGGCGGCCGCGAATCGGGCTCGGACGCGTGGCGCAACTACATGCGCCGCGCCACCAACACCATCAACTACTCGCGCCAGCTGCCGCTGGCCCAGGGCATCAAGTTCGGCGAATAGGGACGGCGCGCCGAACGGGATACGAAAGCCGTGTTGCACTTGCCCATAGTCTTTTACACATGACGCAGGCATCACGCTGCGGGGCCGCGCGGAGCCGGCTTTGCCGGTCCGCGGC
>NZ_JCBANH010000112.1:0-20588 GCF_059760925.1 Achromobacter sp. 1011791174 | reverse complement strand
CCGGAATCTCCATCGACGCCTTGTCGGACTCCACCGTGATCAGGCTCTGCTCGGCCTTGATCGTGTCGCCCACCGACACCAGCACTTCGATGACTTCCACTTCCTTGAAGTCGCCGATGTCCGGAACCTTGATTTGAACGGTATTGCTCATGAAGGCTCCCCGGTTACAGCGCGATGCGACGGAAGTCGGCCAGCAGCGCGCCCAGATAGGCGTTGAAGCGGGCCGCGGCGGCGCCGTCGATGACGCGGTGGTCATAGGACAGCGACAGCGGCACGATCAGGCGCGGCACGAACTGCTTGCCGTCCCAGACCGGCTTGTGCGACGAACGCGACACGCCCAGGATGGCCACTTCGGGCGCATTGATGATGGGCGTGAACGAGGTGCCGCCGATGCCGCCCAGCGACGAGATCGAGAAGCAGCCGCCCTGCATGTCGGCCGGCGAGATCTTGCCGTCGCGGGCCTTCTTGGACAGATCGGTCATTTCCTGGGCGATCTGCAGGATGCCCTTCTTGTCGGCATCGCGGATCACCGGCACCACCAGCCCGTTGGGCGTATCGGCGGCGAAGCCGATGTGGTAGTACTGCTTGAGCACCAGATTGTCGCCGTCCAGCGAGGCGTTGAACTCGGGGAACTTCTTCAGGGCCGCGACCACGGCCTTGATCAGGAAGGCCAGCATCGTGACCTTGATGCCCGACTTCTCGTTTTCCTTGTTCAGCGTGACGCGCAGCGCTTCCAGGTCGGTGATGTCCGCTTCGTCATTGTTGGTGACGTGCGGGATCATGACCCAGTTGCGATGCAGGTTCGCGCCGGAGATCTTCTTGATGCGCGACAGCGGCTTGGCTTCGATCGGGCCGAACTTGGTGAAGTCGACCTTGGGCCACGGCAAGAGGCCCAGCGCGGCGCCGTCGGCCGAACCGCCGGCGACGGCGGCCGGAGCGGCCAGCGCCTGCTTGACGAAGGCGCGCACGTCGTCGGCCGTGATGCGGTCCTTGGGACCGGAGCCCTTGACCTTGCTCAGATTCACGCCCAGCTCGCGCGCGAACTTGCGCACCGAGGGCGAAGCGTGCGGCAGCTGGCCCGGCTTCAGGTTGGCGTCTTCCAGCGCGGCGGCCGGAGCCGGACGCGCGGCCGGCGCGGCGGCGGGAGCCGCCGGTGCCGGCGCCTCGGCCTTGGGCGCGGGCGCGGCGGCAGCGGCCTGGGCGGGCGCGGCGGCGGCCGGAGCCGAGCCTTCCACCACGACCACGACCGAGCCCTTGGCGACCTTGTCGCCGACCTTGACCTTCACTTCCTTGACCACGCCGCCCTGCGAGGCGGGAATCTCCATCGAGGCCTTGTCGGACTCGACGGTGATCAGGCTCTGCTCGGCCTTGATCGTGTCGCCCACGGCGACCATGACTTCGATGACCTCGACTTCCTTGAAGTCGCCGATGTCCGGCACCTGGATCTCGACGGGACCGGCGCTGGCAGCCGGAGCCGGCGCGGCAGCAGCGGCAGGCTTGGCAGCTTCAGCGGCCTTGGCCGGCGCAGCAGCAGCGGGCGCGGCGGCGGGCGCGGCGGCGGCGCCTGCCGCCTCCACTTCCAGCACCACCGTGCCTTCCGCAACCTTGTCGCCAACCTTCACGCTGATCGACTTCACCACCCCGCCCTGCGAGGCCGGAATCTCCATCGACGCCTTGTCGGACTCCACCGTGATCAGGCTCTGCTCGGCCTTGATCGTGTCGCCCACCGACACCAGCACCTCGATGACTTCCACTTCCTTGAAGTCACCGATGTCCGGAACCTTGATCTGCACGATGTTGCTCATGTCTCTTTACCCTCAGGCGTATTGCGGGTTGGCTTTGTTCGGATTGATGCCGTACTTCTTGATGGCCTCGGCCACCTTGGCGAGCGGCAGCTTGCCTTCGTCGGCCAGCGCGCGCAGCGCGGCGACCACGACGAAGTGGCGGTCCACCTCGAAGTGCTCACGCAGCTTCGAGCGGAAGTCCGAGCGGCCGAAGCCGTCGGTGCCCAGCACCTTGTATTCGCGGCCCTTCGGCACGAACGGACGGATCTGGTCGGCGAACAGCTTCATGTAGTCGGTCGACGCGATGATCGGGCCTTCGGTCTTGGCCAGCTGCTCGGTGACATAAGCCACCTGCGGCTTCTTCTCGTCCGGGTGCAGCATGTTGTGGCGCTCGGCGTCCAGGCCGTTGCGGCGCAGCTCGGTGAAGCTGGTGACGCTCCACAGGTCGGAGGCGACGCCCCAGTCGGCTTCGAGCAGTTCCTGCGCGGCCATGACTTCGCGCAGGATCGTGCCCGAACCCATCAGCTGCACGCGGTTCTTGCCCTTGCCGTGCGACTTGAGCTTGTACATGCCCTTGATGATGCCTTCCTCGTCGCCCGTGGTCAGACCGGGCTGCGGGTAGTTCTCGTTCATCACCGTCAGGTAGTAGTAGACGTTTTCCTGGTCTTCCACCATGCGCTTCAGGCCATGCTGGATGATCACGGCCAGTTCATGGCCGAACGTCGGATCGTACGAGACGCAGTTGGGGATGGTCGAGGCCAGGATGTGGCTGTGGCCGTCCTCGTGCTGCAGGCCCTCGCCGTTGAGCGTGGTGCGCCCGGCGGTGCCGCCCAGCAGGAAGCCGCGCGCCTGCATGTCGCCGGCCGCCCAGGCCAGGTCGCCGATGCGCTGGAACCCGAACATCGAGTAGTAGATGAAGAACGGGATCATGATGCGGTTGTTCGAGGAGTACGACGTGGCCGCCGCGATCCACGAGCTCATCGCGCCCGCTTCGTTGATGCCTTCCTGCAGGAGCTGGCCATCGGCCGCTTCCTTGTAGTACATGACCTGGTCCTTGTCGACCGGGGTGTACTTCTGGCCTTCCGGCGCGTAGATGCCGATCTGGCGGAACAGGCCTTCCATGCCGAAGGTGCGCGATTCGTCGGCCAGGATCGGCACGACGCGCGGACCCAGGTCCTTGTCGCGCAGCACCTGGTTCAGGATGCGCACGAAAGCCTGGGTGGTGGAGATCTCGCGGCCTTCCGCGGTGGGCTCCAGCACGGCCTTGAAGGCGTCCAGCGCCGGGGCCTTGAGCTGTTCGTCAGCCTTCTGACGGCGGCGCGGCAGGTAGCCGCCCAGCGCGGCGCGGCGCTCGTGCAGGTACTTCATTTCGGGCGAATCTTCCGCCGGCTTGAAGTACGGCAGATCGGCCAGCTGGTCGTCCGGGATCGGGATGGCGAAGCGGTCGCGGAATTCGCGGATCGAGTCCAGCTCCAGCTTCTTCTGCTGGTGGGTGGGGTTCTTGGCCTGGCCGACGTGGCCCATGCCGTAGCCCTTGATGGTCTTGGCCAGGATGACGGTAGGCTGGCCTTCGTGCTTGGTGGCGGCGTCGAACGCGGCGAACACCTTGTGCGGGTCATGGCCGCCACGGTTCAGGCGCCAGATGTCCTCGTCGCTCATGCGCGACACGGCTTCCAGCAGCTTGGGGTGCTTGCCGAAGAAATGCTCGCGCACGAACTTGCCGTCGTTGGCCTTGTACGCCTGGTACTCGCCATCGACGGTCTCTTCCATGATCTTGCGCAGGATGCCTTCCTTGTCGTGCGCCAGCAGCGGATCCCAGTAGCCGCCCCAGATCAGCTTGATCACGTTCCAGCCCGAACCGCGGAAGTCACCTTCCAGCTCCTGGATGATCTTGCCGTTGCCGCGCACCGGGCCGTCCAGACGCTGCAGGTTGCAGTTGATGACGAAGATCAGGTTGTCCAGCTTCTCGCGCGCAGCCAGGGCGATGGCGCCCAGCGATTCCGGCTCGTCCATCTCGCCGTCGCCGCAGAAGACCCAGACCTTGCGGCGGCTGGTGTCGGCGATGCCGCGGGCGTGCAGGTACTTCAGGAAGCGCGCCTGGTAGATGGCCATCAGCGGGCCCAGGCCCATCGACACCGTGGGGAACTGCCAGAAGTCCGGCATCAGCTTCGGATGCGGGTACGAGGACAGGCCCTTGCCGTCCACTTCCTGACGGAAGTGGTTCAGCTGGTCTTCGGTCAGGCGGCCTTCGAGGTAGGCGCGGCCGTACATGCCGGGCGAGGTGTGGCCCTGGAAGTAGACCAGGTCGCCGCCGTGGTTCTCGGTCTCGGCGTGCCAGAAGTGGTTCTGGCCGCAGCCGATCATGGTGGCCAGCGAGGCGAAGGAGGCGATGTGGCCGCCCAGGTCGCCGCCGTCCGGCGGGTTGTGCTTGTTGGCCTTGACCACCATGGCCATGGCGTTCCAGCGCACGTACGAGCGGATGCGCGATTCCAGTTCCAGGTTGCCCGGATGCGCCGGCTCCAGGCCGGGCGGGATCGTGTTGACGTAGGCGGTGTTGGGCGAGAACGGGATGTGGGCACCGGAGCGGCGCGCCTCGTCGATCAGGCGTTCCAGCAGGTAGTGCGCGCGCTGCGGTCCTTCGCGGTCAAGGACGGCTGCCAGGGCTTCGAGCCACTCCTGGGTCTCTAGGGTGTCTTCGTCGTTGGCAGCCTGCACGGCGCCAGCCTGGGCGAAAGAGGACATCGTGTGTCTCCTATTGGGGTTCGTTCATGACCACACCCGCGCTTATTGGTCTGCTCGCGGCCAGTCCGTGGCGTCCGGATCATCCGGGCTACCATGTCCTGCATGGGTCGTGGGTGTTCTGGAAACCTGCCTTCGGGTAGGGTTCCCTTATCAGCCGGCATTCTAAGAAAGAAGATTAACCGGTCGCAAGGAAAATTTCATGTTGCGGTACGGCATTTCACAAAGTGAAATCATGACCGCAAGCTGAAAGGTGCATCGGCGCAATTTTTTAGCCTGTCCACGCAATAGGCCGCTTGATTCCCGGCAATTCCCCGGCAACACGCACTAAAATGCCGGGTCTATCTGGCCCGAATTCCATGTCCAGCGCGCCCAAGTCCAACATCCCCACCCCATTCCACGACCACGCCCGCACGCGCCGCCGCGGGGTGTACTGGGTCACGCCAGCCCTGGTGCTGATCCTTTATATCTGTGTGATGGCGGTGTTCTTCTGGCTGCAGCGCATCCACGACGACAGCGTCATGTTCGTCACCATCGACCAGGAAATGCGCCAGCAACGGCTGCTCTGGGTGGTGCTGGCGCTGTCCTGCGTGATCATCATCAGCCTGCTGATGCTGTGGCGCTATACCCGCTTCCGCTCGACGGCCGAGGCCGCGCTGATCGCCGAGACCGGCTTTCGCCGCGCCATGGAGAACTCCATGTCCACCGGCATGCGGGTGCTCGACATGGAAGGCCGCATCGCCTACGTCAATCCCGCCTTCTGCCGCATGATCGGCTGGAACGAGGCCGACCTGATCGGCCGCAGCCCGCCCTTCCCCTATTGGGTGCCCGGCCGCCACGAACAGCATCAGCACACGCTGGACGTGCTGATGTCGGGCAAGACGCCCAGCAGCGGCCTGGAGGTCGAGGCCCAGCGCCGCGACGGCTCGCGCTTCACCGCCCGCATGTACGTGTCGCCGCTGCTGGACCCCAACGGCAACCAGATCGGCTGGATGACCTCCATGACCGACATCACCGAGCCCAAGCGCATCCGCGAGGCGCTGACCGCCGCGCACGAACGCTTCATGACGGTGCTCGAAGGCCTGGACGACGCCATCTCGGTCACGGCCGACACCCACGACGGCCTGGAGCTGCTGTTCGCCAACCGCACCTACCGCCGCGTGTTCGGCGCCCAGACCGGCGGCCATGACGAACTGCTGGCCGGCCGCCGTGGCCGCTTCACCGACGAATCCGTCGAAGTGTTCGCGCCTTCGGTGCAGCGCTGGTTCGAGGTGCATCACCGCATGCTGGCCTGGACCGACGGCCGCCGCGTGCGCATGCAGGTGGCGCGCGACATCACCGAGCGTCGCACGCATGAGGAAGCCTCGCGCGTGCAGCAGGAGAAGATCCAGCTCACCAGCCGCCTGACCACCATGGGCGAGATGGCCTCGTCGCTGGCGCACGAGCTGAACCAGCCGCTGACCGCCATCGCCAACTACAGCATGGGCGCGGTGGCCCTGGTCAAGGCCGGGCACACCAGCCCCAACATGCTGCTGCCGGCGCTGGAAAAGGCCGCCTCGCAGGCCGAGCGCGCCGGCAAGATCATCAGCCGCATCCGCGAATTCGTGAAACGCAGCGAGCCGCGCCGCCAGCGCGTGGCCATCGGCCGCATCGTCGACAACGCCATCGGCTTCGCCGAAATCGACGCGCGCAAGCGCCGCATCCGCATCGACAGCTTCGTGCCGTCCAACGCGCCGGACGTGCTGGCCGACCCGATCCTGATCGAACAGGTGCTGCTCAACCTGCTCAAGAACGGCCTGGAAGCCATGGAAAAGAGCGAGTCCGACGAGCTCAAGGTGGCCGTGATCCTGCACGAGCAGCACATCGAGGTGGCCGTGGTCGACCGCGGCCACGGCCTGGCCGAGCCCGAGCGCCTGTTCGAACCTTTCTTCAGCACCAAGTCCCAGGGCCTGGGCATGGGGCTGAATATCTGCCGTACCATTATCGAATCGCACCACGGCCGCCTGTGGGCAGACCCCAATCCCGCCGGCGGCACCATTTTCCGCTTTACCCTGCCCTGCGCTGCACCCCAGCCGCAGGCCCAGAATGACCAGTCAGAGGAGTTGCACGCATGAACACGCCCCACCTGTCGAGCACGGTATTCATTGTTGACGACGACGAAGCGGTCCGCGATTCGCTGCGCTGGCTGCTGGAGGCCAATGGCTATCGCGTCCGTGCCTACGCCAGCGGCGAGTCCTTCCTGGAAGACTACGATCCGGCCCAGATCGGCGTGCTGATCGCCGACGTGCGCATGCCCGGCATGAGCGGCCTGGAACTGCAGGAACAGCTGATCGCCCGCAACGCCCCGCTGCCCATCGTCTTCATCACCGGCCACGGCGACGTGCCCATGGCCGTGTCCACCATGAAGAAGGGCGCGGTCGACTTCCTCGAAAAGCCGTTCAACGAATCGGACCTGCGCGAGATCGTGGCGCGCATGCTGGAGCAGGCGACGCAGCGCGTCAGCAAGCACCAGGCCCAGAAAGACCACGAAGCCATGCTGGCGCGCCTGACCGCGCGCGAGCAGCAGGTGCTGGAGCGCATCGTCGCCGGCCGCTTGAACAAGCAGATCGCCGACGACCTGGGCATCAGCATCAAGACCGTCGAGGCGCACCGCGCCAACATCATGGAAAAACTTGAAGTGACCACCGTAGCAGACCTGATGAAGGTTGCCCTGGCCAAGCCCGAGGCGCATGCATGACAGCAAGAATCATTGACGGCGTCGCGCTCTCGCAGCGTATCCGCGAAGAAGTCGCCCAGCGCGTTGCCGCGCTGGCCGCGCAAGGCGCCCGCCCCGGCCTGGCCGTGGTGCTGGTGGGCGAAGATCCCGCCTCCCAGGTGTATGTGCGCAACAAGGTCGCCGCCTGCGAAAAGGCCGGCCTGCATTCCGTGAAAGAGCAGTACCCGGCGGACATGACCGAGGCCGATCTGCTGGCCCGCATCGACACGCTGAACCGCGATCCGGCCATCCACGGCATCCTGGTGCAGCTGCCGCTGCCCAAGCACATGGACGCGCACAAGGTCATCGAGGCCATCGCCGCCGAAAAGGACGTGGACGGTTTCCACGTCAGCAACGCCGGCCTGCTCATGACCGGCCAGCCGCTGTTCCGCCCCTGCACGCCCTACGGCGTGATGAAGATGCTGGAATCCGAAGGCGTGGCCCTGCGCGGCGCCGAGGCCGTCATCGTGGGCGCCAGCAACATCGTCGGCAAGCCCATGGCCATGCTGCTGCTGCAGGCGGGCGCCACCATCACGATCTGCAACTCCAAGACCCGCGACCTGGCCGCGCAGACGCGCCGCGCCGACGTGCTGGTCGTGGCGACCGGCAAGCCGGGCATGATCGACGGCTCGATGATCAAGCCGGGCGCCGTCGTCATCGACGTGGGCATCAATCGCGGCGCCGACGGCAAGCTGTGCGGCGACGTGGACTTCGCCTCCGCCAGCCAGGTGGCCGGCGCCATCACGCCCGTGCCGGGCGGCGTGGGCCCCATGACCATCGCCATGCTGCTGGTCAACACGGTCGAGGCCGCCGAGCGCGCGGCCGGGCTGACCGCCTGAGCGACCGGGGCCGTCCGGCCCCGCTCCCGTCCGCCCTATCCCGGCCCGTCGCGGCCCGGCGGGCGGGCGGCTCCCCCCAGCCAGCGCGACGGCACAGGATGTTCTATCCTGCCCTTGCGTTCGGGCCGATCGCCCCTACCTGTTAGGCATATGCCGCGCCGCCATCCGCCGCGTCCCGCAACCCCTTCCCACCCGCTACCGCCATGACCCAGAATCCCCTGCTTGCCCCCGTCTCCGACCTGGTCGACTACGCGGCCGTCACGCCCGCGCACATCGTGCCCGCCGTCGAGGAACTGCTAGGCATCGCGCGCCAGGCCGTCGAGCACGCCGCCGACCCGTCGCTGCCGGCCACCTGGGAAGCCGTGGCCGAGCCGCTGGACACCGCGTCCGAGCGGCTGTGGCGCGCCTGGTCGGTGGCGGGCCACCTGAACGCCGTGGTCAACACGCCCGAGCTGCGCGAGGCCTACAACGCCGCGCTGCCGCTGGTCACCGAATTCTCCACCTGGGTCGGCCTGCACGAGGGCCTGTACAAGCAATACCAGCGCCTGGCCGCCGCGCCGGACTTCGCCGCCTGGACGCCGGTGCGCCGCCGCATCGTCGAGATGGCGCTGCGCGACTTCCGGCTGAGCGGCGTCGAGCTGCAGGGCGCCGACCGCGAGCGCTACGCCGCCATTTCCGACCGCGAGGCCCAGGCCTCGCAGAAGTTCTCCGAGAACGTGCTGGACGCCATCGACGCCTGGTCGCTGTTCGTCGAGGACGAAGCGCGCCTGGCCGGCATCCCGGCCGACGTGCTGGCCGCCGCCCGCGCCGCCGCCGAGGAAGACGGCAAGCCGGGCTGGAAGCTGACGCTGAAAATGCCCTGCTACCTGCCGGTGATGCAGTACGCCCGCGACCGCGACCTGCGCGAGGCGCTGTACCGCGGCTATGGCACCGTCGCGTCGGAACAGGGTGACGCGCAGTTCGACAACTCGCCACTGATCGAAGAGCTGCTGTCGCTGCGCGCCGAGGAAGCCGGCCTGCTGGGCCTGGGCACCTTCGCCGGGCTGCGCCTGCAGACCCGCATGGCGCGCGACGCCCGCGAAGTCACCGAGTTCCTGCGCGACCTGGCCGCGCGCGCCAAGCCCTACGCGCAGCGCGACCTGACCGAGCTGCGCGCCTATGCCGACGCCGAGCTGGGCCTGGCCGAACTGCAGCCCTGGGACGTGCCCTATGCCTCCGAGCGCCTGCGCGAATCGCGCTACGCCTACTCGGAAGACGAGGTCAAGCAGTACTTCACCGAGCCGCGCGTGCTGGCCGGCCTGTACGAGGTCATCGAGACCCTGTTCAACGTGCGCCTGGTGGAAACGCCGGTTTCGTCCTGGCACGCCGACGTGCGCGGCGTGCGCGTGGAAAGCCCCGAGGGCGCGCTGATCGGCCATCTGTACCTGGACCTGTACGCGCGCGCCGGCAAGCAGAGCGGCGCCTGGGTCGACAGCGAACGCACCCGCCGCCTGGCCGGCGGACGCCTGCAGACGCCGGTGGCCTACCTGACCTGCAATTTCTCGCGCCCCAACGGCGAGCGCGCCGCCGTGCTGACGCATGACGACGTGATCACGCTGTTCCACGAAACCGGCCATGCGCTGCACGCGCTGCTGTCGGAAGTGGACGAGCCCGGCGCGGCCGCCTTCTCCAGCGTGGAATGGGACGCCATCGAACTGCCCTCGCAATTCATGGAGAACTTCTGCTGGGAATGGGCCGTGGTGCAGAAGCTGTCGGCCCACGCCGACACCGGCGAGACGCTGCCGCGCGCGCTCTACGACCGCATGATCGCGGCGCGCAACTACCAGAGCGGCATGCAGACCGTGCGCCAGATCGAGTTCGCGCTGTTCGACATGCTGATGCACGACCGCGCCCAGGGCATTTCCATCGCCCAGGTGCTGGCCCTGCTGCAGGAAGTGCGCCAGGAAGTCGCGGTGCTGTTCCCGCCCGCCTGGCACCGGCTGCCGCATGCCTTCTCGCACCTGTTCGCCGGCGGCTATGGCGCCGGCTACTACAGCTACAAGTGGGCCGAGGTGCTGTCGGCCGATGCCTACGAGGCCTTCGAGGAAGCCGCCGCCCGCCAGCCGTCCGGCTCGGCGCTGGGCACGCTGGACCCGGAGACCGGCGCGCGCTTCCGCCGCGAAGTGCTGGCCGTGGGCGGTTCGCGTCCGGCGGCGGAATCCTTCGCCGCCTTCCGTGGCCGCGCGCCGCGTATTGACGCGTTGCTGCGCCACAGCGGCATGAGCGCCGCCTGACGCGACGACGCAGGTTGCATGACAAGACGGCCCGCGCACGCGGGCCGTCTTTCCGTCCACCAGGGCTGTACAGGCCGCGCAGCGCCACGGCATGCGCGCCTGCGGCCCGTCCCCGTCAGGCCGCCATGTCCTCGACCGACCGCCGCGCCGACACCACCAGCCAGCGGCCATGCACCGACTGGTCGCGCGCGGCTTCGCGCCAGAACTGCCGCGCTTCCTCGCTTTCGGCGCGCTTGATCCGCTGCCGGTAATACAGGCGCGACGGCAGCGCCAGCAGATGCTCCAGCATCCGCTTGGGCTTGACCTCGTCGACCTCGTGCAGCGTGATGTCCACGTAGCCGTAGTGCGACAGCAGCAGATGCAGCTGCGGATAGCTCCAGGGGAAATACGTGATGTAGTCCTGCCCGCGCTGGCGGCCCACCATGGGCCGGAAGCCGGAATGGAAGCCGCGCAGCAGGAACTGCAGGCGCGAGCGGAAGTACCAGGTGTTGGGCGTGGTGATGACCACGGTGCCGCCCGGCCGCAATGCGCGCCGCAGGCTCTCGACCAGCACGCCGGGATTGGTCACCAGGTGGATGGCTTCGCAGCAGACGGCGGCGTCGTACTGGCGGTTCAGCGACAGCGGTGTTTCCAGGTCATGCTCGATGACCTCGCGGTAGCCGCCGTCGGCTTCGGGAAACTCCCACAGCCCCACGCCGTCCAGTTCGACGCTGCCCCGGGCCGTCGCGTGCAGGTTGTCGCCAAGCCAGCCGGTGCCGCAAGGCGCGTCCAGCACCTGCTCGGCGGCGCGCGAATGAAGAATGTCGAGGACGACGGGAAAGTATGGATAGTACGGGTAGCGCATGGTCCAGCCTTCAAGTGCTTGCAGCCACAAACCTGACTGATGGCTGAATATATTCCGGCCGGCGCCCCCAGCGGGCCCGAAAGCGCTTTTCACGACAAAGCTCCGACAAAACTTCACAAACGCCCGCGCCGGCGCGCGGCGCGCTTGCGCCAACGCACGCGGTCCGGGGGGCGCCCGGCGCGTCCGCCGCCGGCCTGCGGGTAGAATCGACGGGTTTATCTTTCTCGACCGGCCTTGGGATACATGAGACACCTCACTTGCGGCCGCGCCTGGCGCGGCCTGCTGCTGACCCTGTTCATCCTGCTCGCCGCCTGCGGCGACCGGAACGTGAACTGGACCCTCTACGACGTCAAGGGCCACCTGCCCGACCTGAAGTTCTCGCTGCCCGGCGCGGGCGGCAAGACCGTCAGCAGCGACGACCTGAAGGGCAAGACCGTGCTGCTGTTCTTCGGCTACGCCAGCTGCCCGGACATCTGCCCCACCACCATGGCCCAGCTGACCGCCGTGCTGCAGAACCTGGGCGACAAGGCGCGCGACGTGCGCATCGTGTTCGTCAGCGTGGATCCGCATCGCGATACACCCGACATCCTGCAGGCCTATGTGGACGCGTTCAACAAGAACGCCATCGGCGTGACCGGCGACGAAAAGCAGATCGCCGACCTGGCGCGCCGCTACCGCGTCGCCTACCAGATCGAAAAGCCCAAGCCCGGCGACGACGCCGAGATCTACGATGTGACGCACAGCCGAGGCGTGTACATTTTCGACAACAAGGGCCGCGCGCGGCTGCTGGCCTCGGAAACCGACAGCATCGAGGCGCTCACCCGCGACATCCGCCAGCTCATAGACATGACGTCATAGACCCGTCGGCGTCCATCGCGATGCAGCATGTTGCGGGCGCGCCGCGCATACGTGTTGTTACACCCCATGAACGCGGCGCGTGAGTATGATCGGGACGCATCGCAACCTTTTCCTTACGCAAGGAGCACGCGCATGAGCATCATCATCATGATCATCGTCGGGTTCATCGTCGGCCTGATCGCCCGCGCCGTCATGCCCGGGGACCAGCCCATGGGCATCGTCATGACGACCATCCTGGGCATCGTCGGCTCGGTGGTCGCCGGCTTCCTCGGCCGTCAGCTCGGCTGGTACCACGACGGCGAGCCGGCAGGCTGGATCGCCTCTGTGGTGGGCGCCATCATCGTGCTCTTCGTGGTCGGCCTGATCGCCAAGAAACGCGCCTGACGCAGCGCCCTGCCCGGCCAGTTCCGGCGCGCAGAAAAACGGGCCGGCCCCTCGCGGGGTCGGCCCGTTGCTTTTGCTGCCTAGCCGCCAGCCGGCCCGCGGATCAGCCGCCGGCGGCTTGCGCCGGTTGCGCCGCGCCCGCCGCCGAGGCGGTGCGCTCGGTCCAGCCGCCGCCCAGCGCCTTGTACAGGTTCACCAGGTTGGACAGACGCGCGCGGCGCGTGTCCACCAGAGACTGCTGGGCGCTGTACAGCGAACGCTGCGAATCCAGCACGCTCAGGTAGTTGTCGATACCCTGGCGGAAGCGCTGGTCGGACACATCGTAGGCGCGCTGGCTGGCGTCCACCAGCAGGCGCTGCGCCTGGATCTGCTCGTCCAGCGTGCCGCGCCCGGCCAGCGCGTCGGCCACTTCGCGAAAGCCCGACTGGATCGCCTTTTCGTACTGCGCGATCTGCACGTTCTTCTGCACATGGGCCAGGTCCAGTCCGGCCAGCAGCGAGCCGCCGGCGAAGATCGGCACCGTGATCTGCGGCGTGAAGCTCCAGGCCCCCGAACCGCCATCGAACAGGCCGCCCAGGCTGGAGCTGGCCGTGCCCGCCGTGCCGGTCAGGCTGATGGTCGGGAAGAAGGCCGCGCGCGCCGCGCCGATGTTGGCGTTGGCGCCCTTGAGCTGGTGCTCGGCCGCGCGGATGTCCGGGCGGCGCGCCAGCAGGTCGGACGGCAGCCCGGCCGGCAAGGCGGTGGGCAGCATGCCGTCGTCCAGCCTCACGGCCTGGTCCAGCGCCGCCGACAGGTCGTCGGGCAGCGGCTGGCCCGCCAGCAGCACCAGCGCATTGCGGTCCTGCGCGGCCTGGCGCGTGTACTGCGACAGGTTGCGTTCGGCGGTGCGCAGGCCGACCTCGGCCTGGCTCAGGTCCAGCGCGGTCGACAGGCCGATGTCGTAGCTCTGCTGCGTCAGCTTGAACGAATCCTGCTGGCTCTTGAGCGTGTCGCGCGTCAGCGCCAGCAGCTCCTGGTCAGCGCGCAGCGTCAGGTAGGCGTTGGCGACTTCGGCGACCAGCGACAGCTGCGTGGCCGTGCGCGTCTCGTCCAGCGCCAGATACGACTCCAGCGCCTTGTCGCTCAGGCTGCGGATGCGGCCGAACAGGTCCAGCTCCCAGGTCGACAGCGCGGCGCCCACCTGGTAGTTGTGGCTGGTGGTGGCCTCGCCGCTGGGCGTCAGGCTGCCCGGCGTGCGCTGCGCGGTTTCCTTGCCGGCCAGACCGACGCTGGGCATCAGGTTGGAACGCTGAATGCGGTATTGCGCGCGCGCGGCCTCGACGTTCAGCGCCGCCACGCGCAGGTCGCGGTTGTTGGCCAGCGACATCTCGATCAGCCGCTGCAACAGCGGGTCGGTGAAGAAGTCGCGCCAGCCGACGTCGGCCGTGGCCACGCCGGGGGGGTTGACCGCGTCGGGCTTGTAGGCCGCGCCGGCCGGATAGGCGGCGCTGACCGGCGCGTCCGGGCGCTCGTAGGTCGGGGCCAGCGAGCAGCCCGCCAGGGCCGCCGCCAGGGATACGGACAACAGGGTTCTCATCGGAATCATCATTGCGCAGGTCCCTCCGCCGCGACGTCGGTTTCGTGCTTGTCGCGCTGTTCGCTCATGCGCTTGACCTTGAACAGCTTGAGCATGACCACGAAGAAGGTGGGAACGAAGAAAATGGCCAGGAAGGTGGCGGTCAGCATGCCGCCGATCACGCCGGTGCCGATGGCGTTCTGGCTGCCCGAGCCCGCGCCCGAGGAAATCGCCAGGGGCACCACGCCCAGGATGAAGGCCAGCGAGGTCATCAGGATGGGCCGCAGGCGCTGGCGCGCGGCATGGATGGCCGACTCGATCAGCCCCGCCCCCGACTCGTAGTGCTCCTTGGCGAATTCCACGATCAGGATCGCGTTCTTCGCCGCCAGGCCCACGGTGGTCAGCAGCCCCACCTGGAAGTACACGTCGTTGGACAGCCCGCGCAGCAAGGTCGCGGCCAGCGCCCCGATGATGCCCAGCGGCACCACCAGCATCACCGCCGACGGGATCGACCAGCTTTCATACAGTGCGGCCAGGCACAGGAACACCACGATCAGCGAGATCGCATAGAGCGCCGGCGCCTGCGCGCCCGACAAGCGCTCTTCGAACGACATGCCGGTCCATTCGTAGCCCACGCCGGTCGGCAGCTGCGCGGCCAGGCGCTCCATTTCCTGCATCGCGGCGCCCGAGCTGTAGCCCGGCGCGGCCTGGCCCTGGATGTTGAAGGACGGCGAGCCGTTGTAGCGGTTCAGCTTCTGCGGGCCGTAGGTCCAGCTGGCAGACGAGAAGGCCGAGAACGGAACCATGTCGCCGTTCTTGTTGCGCACGTACCATTTCTCCAGGTCCTCGGGCAGCATGCGCGCGGATGCGTCGCCCTGCACGAACACCTTTTTCACGCGACCCCGGTCGATGAAGTCGTTGACGTAGGACGAACCCCAGGCGGTGGCCAGCGTGCTGTTGATGTCGGACACCGCCACGCCCAGCGCGCGCGCCTTCTCGCGGTCGATGTCGAGCTGGTACTGCGGCGCGTCCTCGATGCCGTTCGGGCGCACGCCCTGCAGCACCGGGCTCTTGGCCGCGGCGCCCAGCAGCTGGTTGCGCGCGGCCAGCAGCTTCTCGTGCCCCACGCCGGCGCGGTCCATCAACATGAAGTCGAAGCCCGTCACGTTGCCCAGCTCCATCACCGAGGGCGGCGGCACCACGAACAGCATGGCGTCGCGCACGGTCTTGCGGAAGTGGGCGTTGGCGCGCGCGGCCACGGCGCGGGCCTTCAGGCTGGCGGCGCCGCGTTCGTCCCAGTCGCGCAGCTTGATGAACAGGATGGACGCGTTCTGGCCACGGCCGCCGAAGTTGAAGCCGTTGACGGCGAACACCGAGGTGACAGCGTCCTTCTCTTCTTCCAGCAGGTACTTGGTGGCCTCGTCGATGACAGCCTTGGTGCGCTCGGCGGTGGCGCCCGACGGCGTCTGGATCTGGGCGAAGAGAATGCCCTGGTCCTCATCCGGCAGGAACGCGGTCGGGATGCGCGTGAACATCCAGGCCATGGCGATGACGATGGCCAGATAGACCAGCATCAGCCGCTTGCCACGGTTCAGCACGCGCGACACCGTGTTGGCATAGCCCTCGGTGCTACGGTCGAACGTACGGTTGAACCAGCCGAAGAAACCGCGCTTGGCGCCATGATGGCCCTTGGGAATCGGCTTGAGCATGGTGGCGCACAGCGCCGGCGTGAAGACGATGGCCACGATCACCGACAGCACCATGGACGAGACGATGGTGATCGAGAACTGGCGGTAGATCACGCCCGTCGAACCGCCGAAGAAGGCCATGGGAATGAACACGGCGGCCAGCACCATGGCGATGCCGATCAGCGCGCCCGTGATCTGGGTCATGGACTTGCGCGTAGCCTGCTTGGGCGTCAGCCCTTCCTCGGCCATCACCCGCTCGACGTTCTCCACCACCACGATGGCGTCGTCCACCAGCAGGCCGATGGCCAGCACCATGCCGAACATGGTCAGCGTGTTGATGGAATAGCCGAAGGCCGCCAGCACGCCGAAGGTGCCCAGCAGCACCACCGGCACCGCCAGCGTCGGAATGATGGTGGCGCGGAAGTTCTGCAGGAACAGATACATCACCAGGAAGACCAGCACGATGGCCTCGGCCAGCGTCTTGAACACTTCCTCGATCGACAGGCTGACGAACGGGGTCGTGTCATACGGATAGACCACGTCCATGCCCGGCGGGAAGAACGGCTTCAGGCTGTTGATGGTGTCGCGCACCGCCTGCGCCGTGTCCAGCGCATTGGCGCCCGGCGCCAGCTTGACCGCCAGGCCCGAGGCCGGCTTGCCGTTGAAGTAGCTGTCGATGGCGTAGGTCTGGCCGCCCAGCTCGATGCTGGCCACGTTGGCCAGGCGCACCTGCGAGCCGTCCTGATTGACCTTCAGCAGGATGCGGCCGAAGTCTTCCGGCTTCTGCAGGCGCGACGGTCCGATGATGGTGGCGTTGAGCTGCTGGCCGCGCACGGCCGGCAGGCCGCCCAGCTGGCCGGACGACACCTGGACGTTCTGCTCCTTGATGGCGTTGACCACATCGGTGGTGGTCAGGCCGTAGTTGATGAGCTTGTCCGGATTCAGCCAGATGCGCATCGCGTACTGCGAGCCGAACAGCTGGAAGTCACCAACGCCTTGCGTGCGGCTGATCGGATCCTGCACATAGGACGCCACGTAGTCCGCCAGATCGTCCTTGGTCATGGTGCCGTCGGTGGAGACGAAACCCGCCACGATCAGGAAGTTCTTGGTGGCCTTGGTGACGCGGATGCCCTGCTGCTGCACTTCCTGCGGCAGCAGCGGCTGCGCCAGCGACAGCTTGTTCTGCACCTGCACCTGCGCGGTGTCGGGGTTGGTGCCCTGACGGAAGGTCAGCGTGATGGACATGCTGCCGTCGGAGTTGCTTTCCGACGAGATGTACTCCAGCCCGTCCAGGCCGTTCATCTGCTGCTCGATCACCTGCACCACGGTATCCTGCACCGTCTGTGCCGAGGCGCCGGGATAGGTCACCGCGATGCCGATGGCCGGCGGCGCGATGTTGGGGTACTGCGAGACCGGCAGCTTCAGGATGGAAAGCGCGCCGGCCATCATCAGCACGATCGCGATCACCCAGGCGAATACCGGCCTGTCGATAAAAAACTTTGCCATGCGTGGCTCCCTGACTTACTGCTTCTTCGCGTCGGCGGCCGCTGGCGGCTGCTGCGCCGTCTGCGGCTTGGCGCCGGCCTCGGTGGCCACGACCTCGACGCCGGGACGCACCATCTGCAGACCCTCGACGATCACCTTGTCGCCCGCCGCCAGCCCCGAGCTGACCAGCCACTGGTCGCCCACGGCGCGGTCGGTCTTCAAGGTGCGCAGTTCGACCTTGTTCTCGGCGTTGACCACCATCGCCGTCGGCTCGCCGCGCTGGTTGCGCGTCACGCCGCGCTGCGGCACCAGCAGTCCCTGGCTGGCCACGCCGTCGACCAGGCGGGCGCGCACGAACATGCCCGGCAGCAGCCGGCGGTCAGGATTGGGGAACACCGCCCGCAGCGTGACCGAACCCGTGCCCGGATCCACCGTGACTTCCGAGAACTGCAGCTTGCCCTGCTGCTTGTACTGCGTGCCGTCTTCCAGCGTCAGCGTGACCACCGCGGACTGCTCGCCGTCGGCGCGGGTCAGTTGGCCGCTGGCCAGCGCTTCCTGCAGGCGCAGCAGTTGCACGCTGGACTGCGTCACGTCGACGTACATCGGATCGATCTGCTGCACGGCGGCCAGCGCGGCGGCCTGATTGGCGGTCACCAGCGCGCCCTCGGTCACCGAGGAGCGGCCAATGATGCCGTCGATGGGCGACAGCACCTTGGTGTAGACCAGGTTGATGCGCGCCGTGTCCAGCGCGGCCTTGGCCGACAGCACATCGGCGGCCGCCTGGTCGCGCGAGGCGACGGCGTTGTCATAGGTCTGCTGGCTGACGGCGCGCGTGGCCACCAGCGGCTTGTAGCGTTCGACCAGCAGCGCGGCGGTCTTCTGCTGCGCCTGGGCGCGCGCCAGGGCGGCCTTCTGGCTGTCCAGCGTGGCCTGGTACAAGGCGGGATCGATCTGGTAGAGCTGCTGCCCGGCCTTGACGTCGCCGCCTTCGGTGTACAGCCGCTTCTGCACGATGCCGTTGACCTGCGGCCGGACCTCGGCGTTCCGCGTGGCCGAGGTCCGGCCCGGCAGCTCGGTGGTCAGGGAAACCGCCTTGGTGGACAGGGTCACGACCGAAACCTGCGGCTTGCCCGCCTGGGGCGCGTCCTGCTTCTTGCCGCAAGCGGCCAGGGTGAGGGCCGATGCCGTCAGCGCGACGACCGCCGCGCCGCGCCGCGCCACATAGCGCTTTTCTTGTTCATACGTTCAGTTCCCAATCACGATAAAAGTTGCCCCCCGACCGGCCGCGCGGACTGACGCGCGACGCAACGGCGGAAGACGGCCTTGCCCGGAAGCGCCGAGCGTACCTCGCCCGGACGGCTTGTGTACGGCCCGCCCGCTCTACATTTTGGAAAACAACAGCTCTGGGTCCACGCGGCGCGCGGATCGGGTAGCGGTTCGGGGAAATGGTGGACTCGGACGGTCAGGCAGGGCGTTGCTGCAATGCAGAACTCGCATTCTGCGTTATCCCGCACGAGAAACAAAGAGCAATCAAGAGAAAACATCATTCCATCTGTGGGACAATCTTACGACTCCCTCTATGACAAAATTCCGCCATGAAACGTTTACAAGGCATGGAGCTCTTCGTCGAAGTGGCCAAGACGCATAGTTTCAGCCGCGCCGCCGCCAGCCTGGGCATCCCCAAGTCGACTTTGTCTCGCCAGGTGGCCGAACTCGAACGCTCCGTGGGGCTGCGCCTGCTCAGCCGCACCACGCGCAAGGTCGAACTGACCGACGCCGGCCGCCTGTACTTCGAACGCTGCCAACTGATCGTGGCCGAGGCCCAGATCGCCCATGAAGAATTGCAGAAGCTGGTCGACACCCCGGTCGGCCCGCTGCGGGTCAACATGCCCGCCGACTTCGGCACGGACTTCCTGGCCGAATCGTTCATGGAATTCTCCCTGCGCTATCCGGACGTCACCTTCTATCTCGACCTCGCCAACCCGGACCACGCGCAGCGCGTGTTCCAGACCTGCGACGTGTCCATCGAGATCGGCGAACTGCCCGACTCGACGCAGATCGCGCGCCTGCTGGGCATGCTGCCGGCCTATCTGTACGCGTCGCGCGAGTACCTGGAAAAACACGGGGAGCCCAAGCATCCCAGCGACCTCACCCGCCACGAGTGCATCGAGTTCCGCGCGGAAGGCGCCGGCCGCGTCACGCGCTGGCCGCTGAACAACGGCGACCAGCACATCGAGTTCACGCCCGGCAACCGCTTTTCGGTCAACGGCGTCGCCATGGCGCGCCGGCTGGCGATGCTGGGCGCGGGCATCGCGGTGCTGGTCGGCGGCCAGCGCGAGGAACAGCGTTCGGGCCAGCTGTTGCGGGTGCTGCCCGACTGGCAGCTGGGGCCCTTCCCCGTCTATGCGGTCACCGAGACCAGGCTCCTGCCCGCCAAGACCCGGATCTTCATCGAATTCCTGATGGAGCGCCTGGGTAGCGGGCCAACGAAGGATAGCGCCGCTTTCATGAAATGACGGCGCGCTGGAAACAGACTGAAAAATCTGTGTGCGGATAAGGCCCGGGGCGGCGCCCGGACCGGGACGGGGCAGACCTAGAAGCGCTCGTCCTCGCGCAGATAGCGCCACTGCCCCAGCGGCAGGTCGCCCAGCGCCACGCGGCCGATGCGCACGCGCTTCAGGCCCACCACCTTGAGGCCGACCAGCTCGCACATGCGGCGGATCTGACGCTTCTTGCCCTCGCGCAGCACGAAGCGCAGCTGGTCGCTGTTCTGCCAGCGCACCTGGGCCGGCCGCAGGGCCTTGCCGTCCAGCGACAGGCCGTGATTCAACAGTTCGAGGCCGCGATCCGACAGGCTGCCCTGCACGCGCACCAGGTATTCCTTGTCGACCTCGGAATCCTCGCCGATCAGCTGCTTGGCGATGCGACCGTCCTGCGTCAGCACCAGCAGGCCCTGGGAATCGATGTCCAGCCGGCCGGCCACGGCCAGGCCGTCCAGATGGCCGCGCTCGAAGCGCTGCGGCGCGCGGTCGGCGGCGAAGCGCGAACGCGCGTCGATCAGCGCCACGGCCGGGGTATAGCCCTTCTCGGCCTGGCCGGACACATAGCCCACCGGCTTGTTGATCAGTATCGTGACGCGCGAGGTCTGGCGCGCCTGCGCGGCGCGTTCCAGCGTGATGACCTGGTCGGGAAACGCGCGGGCGCCCAGTTCGGACACCACCACGCCGTCGACGCGGACCCAGCCGCGCTCGATATAACCATCGGCCTCGCGGCGCGAACAGAGCCCACGCTCGGACATGAGCTTGGAGATGCGTACTTTTTCCATGGCCGCCATTGTATGCCCAGCCCCGCCGCCGCCCGGCCTGCGGCATCACGCCGCAAGGG
>NZ_JCBANH010000111.1:0-20735 GCF_059760925.1 Achromobacter sp. 1011791174 | reverse complement strand
GGCCCCCGCATTCCGCCCTCCCGCCATGGCGTTCAGCACGGCCTGGCGTTGCGCCTGCCCGGCGCCCGTGCCGAATACCGCCTCGGCCGCGTCGCCTGCCACGGATTCGTGGATCAGCGCATTCGGATTCACCGCCGTGACGGTGGCGCGCAAGGCGGCCAGCTCCGGCGGCGAAACCAGGTCCGGCTTGGTCAGCACCACCTTTTCCGCAACCGCCAGCTGCCGCAACGATTCTGGCCGGGTGGCCAGCTGCCGCCGGCCCTGCTCCCCGTCCAGCGTGGCGATCACCTGGTTCAGGCGCACGGCGTCGCTCAGGGCGCGGTCGCCCAACAAGGCGTGCAGGACTGGCAGCGGCTCGGCCAGGCCGGTGGTCTCGATCACGATGCGGCGCAATGCCATGCCACGGGCGCGGGCCATCGCGCACAGATCGAGCAGGGTTTCGCGCAATGCGCCGCTCAACGTGCAGCACAGGCATCCCGATTCCAGCAGCGTTACGTTGTCGCTCAGTTGCGCCAGCACCAACTGGTCGATGCCGATGTCGCCGATCTCGTTCACGACCACGGCCGTTCCGGCGGACGCGGGCGAACGCAGCCAGGCATTGAGCAGGGTGGTCTTGCCGCTGCCGAGATAGCCAGTGAGCAAATCGCAATCCACGGGTCCAGACATGCGGCGCCTCCGTTGAGCCGGCGCGGACGCCGATTCTGGCCTGAAATGTATCGACTAACGAAATACAATTTCGATGATCATAACGACGAACCCGGTGTTACGCTATACGAAATTACGTATTGACTATCAAAATTCACTTTTCCACCTTTTCAACCTTCGGGAGCCTAGATGCGCCAGCATTCCAGCCATGCCCAGGCAAGCGCCGACGCGGATCCGCACGCGGCGTCGAAAAACCCCAACTCGGTCGAAGCGGTGAAAGTCGCCATGCGCATCCTGGATGAGCTGGCGGTGCAACAACGTCCCATGGGCGTCACCGAGCTGGCCGACGCGCTGAGCGAAACCAAGCCCCGCATTCACCGGCACCTGTCGACACTGAAGGAAATAGGACTGATCGACCAGGAACAGGCAACCGACCGCTATCACCTGGGATGGCGGGTTTTCCAGTTGGGGGAAGCGGCGGGCAAGCAATTCGACCTGCGCGTGCTGGCCGAGCCGTACATGGTGCGGATACGGGATGAGCTTCGGGAAACCGCCGTGCTGGCGGTGCCGATCAATGGCATGCCGATGGTGATCGCCACCGTGGACAATATCTACGGACGCATCCTGATCAGCGTGAAACCCGGCAACCGTCCCTTGACGCACTGCTCCGCGCTGGGCCGGCTCACCCTGGCCTTTCAGCCCCAGGCGCTGATCGACGCGCGGCTGGCCGAACCGCTATCGGCCGAAACGCCTCAGTCGATCACGGATCCCGCGCGCATCCGCGAGCGGCTGGCCACCATCCGGCGCCAGTTCTACGAAATCTCGGATGGGGAAATGATGATGGGGGTCACGACGATCGCGGTGCCGATCTTCCGCAATGGCGGCCAGCTCGCCGGCGCGCTGGCGATCGTGGGATCGGTGCAGAACGTGCCCAATCCGCCTCTCGCGGCCCAGGTGGAAACACTGCAACGGCATGCCGCCGAACTGTCTGGCCAGCTCAACAGCCAGACCTATGCCGAATGGCGGGCGGGCCGGACCGGAATCCGCTGACGCCGCCGCGTGGAAGACGGTTTCGACCCGACGCGCCGGTCAGACCTCGCGCTCTTCGGTCTTGAGATGGTTGTCGTGGGCGAAGTCGACCACGAACTTATAGGCCAGCGGCTCCAGGTCGCGCAGGCGCTGGTCGACCACGATGCCGCGCACGCCGTCGATCACGACCGGCAGCACATAGGGCGAATAGGTGAGGTGATTGCCAGCACAGCCGGGCGGGCGGAACTGGGCCATGACGCCGGCCAGCCGCTCGGCCCAGTCGCTGGGGCGGAAACGGCTGCCGCTTTCGGTGACGCCGTGGATTACGAATTGTCTGACGCGAGTTGCCATGAGTTCTTCATCTACAGGACGCCCTTCACGAAAGCCGGATCTTCGGCGTGATCAAACATGCGTCCTGCGCCGCGAATTGTATATGATTGATCCTTTGCCCTCCCTAAAACGGCTGCACGCCCCGTAGAACGGAGCTGTCCAGCAGGTGGCCGGCCCGGCTCCGCCCGTCAGGCCGGCGAACCAGACAGGCAGGCTGCGGCGACACCGCGGCAGCGGCGCGAAGCCGGCCCTGTCCGCCCAAGGGAGTCCGCCCCAGGAGAATCCGCGATGCCCTCGCCTCTGGCCAATATCTACGCCCGTCTGCCGGTAGCGTTCACGCACGGCCAGGGCGTATGGCTATGGGACGCGCAGGGCCGCAAGTACCTGGACGCGCTGGCGGGCATCGGCGTGTCCTGCCTGGGCCACGCGCATCCGCAGCTGGTGCAGGCCATCGCCACGCAGGCCGCGCGCGTCATCCACACGTCCAACATCTACGAAATTCCGCAGCAGGCCGAGCTGGCCGCCCGCCTGACGGCGCTGGCCGGCATGCAGGAAGCGGCCTTCGCCAACAGCGGCTCCGAGGCCAACGAGGCCGCCATCAAGCTGGCCCGCTACTACGCCTGGCAGCGCGGCAACCAACACGCCCACATCATCACCATGGACTCGTCCTGGCACGGGCGCACGCTGGCGACGCTGGCGGCCACCGGCAGCGACAAGGCGCGTAAGGGCTTCGAGCCCCTGCCCTCCGGCTTCATTCAGGTGCCGTACAACCAGATCGACGCGGTGCGCGCCGCCGGCGACGCCGAGCCGCGCGTGGCGGCGGTCCTGCTCGAGGCGCTGCAGGGCGAAGGCGGCATCCGGCCGTCGGACGCCGCCTACCTGCAGGCGCTGCGCCAGCTCTGCACCGAGCGCGGCTGGCTGCTGATGATCGACGAAGTGCAGTCCGGCATCGGCCGCAGCGGCAAGTGGTTCGCGCACCAATGGGCCGGCATCCGGCCCGACGTGATGACGCTGGCCAAGGGCCTGGCGGGCGGCGTGCCCATCGGCGCCATGCTGGCGGCCGGCCCCGCCGCCGGCGTGCTGACGCCCGGCAGCCACGGCACCACCTTCGGCGGCGGCCCGCTGGCCTGCGCGGCCGGGCTGGCGGTGCTGAACGCCATCGAATCCGAAAACCTGCTCGACAATGCCCACGCGGTGGGCGCGCACCTGCGCGAATCGCTGGCCGCCGCGCTGGCCGGCACGCCCGGCGTGACCGAGATCCGCGGACGCGGCCTGATGCTGGGCATCGAGCTGGCCCGGCCCTGCGGCGCGCTGGCGCTGCGCGCGCTCGAGGCGGGCCTGCTCATCAACGTCACGCGCGACCGCGTCATCCGCATGCTGCCGCCCCTGATCCTCAACCGGACAGAAGCCGACCGGATCGTCGAGATCCTGGTCCCGCTGATCCGGGATTTCCTGGCCGACAAGACATCATCAACACCCCTGCCGGGCCACGAGCCCGGCCGGGCACTTTGACCTGCGACCTCACCATGACACCACCTACGACTCAAAACGGCCCGTTGCGGCACTTTCTTCAGTTCAAGGATTTCTCGTCCGCCGAGATCGCGTACGTGCTGGACCGCGCGCGCCTCATCAAGGACAAGTTCAAGCGCTACGAACCCCACATGCCGCTGCACGACCGCACGCTGGCGATGGTGTTCGAAAAGGCCAGCACGCGCACCCGCGTGTCGTTCGAGGCCGGCATGTACCAGATGGGCGGCTCGGTCATCAACCTGACGTCCAACGACTCCCAGCTGGGCCGCTCCGAGCCCATCGAGGACACCGCGCGCGTCATCTCGCGCATGGTCGACATCGTCATGATCCGCACGTTCGAGCAAACCCGCATCGAGCGCTTCGCCTCGCACTCGCGCGTGCCCGTGATCAACGGCCTGACCAACGAATTCCACCCCTGCCAGATCCTGGCCGACATCTTCACCTACATCGAGCATCGCGGCCCCATCGCCGGCAAGACGGTGGCCTGGGTGGGCGACGCCAACAACATGGCCTACACCTGGCTGCAGGCCGCCGAGCTGCTGGGCTTCACGCTGCACGTGTCTGGCCCTGCCGGCTACGAGCTGGAACCGGCGCGCATCGGCAATCCGTCCGACAAGGTGCTGCGTCAGTTCAAGGATCCCATGGAGGCCTGCAAGGGCGCGCACCTGGTGACCACCGACGTCTGGACCAGCATGGGCTATGAGGCCGAGAACGAAGAGCGCCGCGCCGCCTTCGCCGACTGGCGCGTCGACGCCGAGATGATGGCCGTGGCCGATCCGCAAGCCGTATTCATGCACTGCCTGCCCGCCCACCGGGGCGAGGAAGTCACCGGCGACGTCATCGACGGCCCGCAAAGCGTGGTCTGGGACGAGGCTGAGAACCGCATGCACGTGCAGAAGGCGCTGATGGAGTTCCTGCTGCTCGGCCAGCTCAAGTAAGCCTGCGAGCAGGATCCGCCGGAGCGCATGCCGCCCCGGCGACAAAGGGCCGGACAGCGCAGTCCGGCCCTTTTGCTTGTCGTCTTGTCTTCTTGTGTCTTGCCCGCCGGCCTGGACGGCGTGGCGTGCGCCCGCCGCCTACAGGATCCTCATGAACATCGTGCGCCGCGTGTTGCGGAACGACGGCCGCACCCGGCTGCTCCAGTCCGTGGCCCGCACCGCCAGCCACGGCGGGCTGCCGAAGGTCTCGCGCGTGTGCAGGTCGTAGCAGGCCACGTAGCGCGGCCCCTTGTGGCGGCACTCATAGCGCAGCGCGCGCACGGTGCCCGGCACGGCGGCCAGGCCGGGCAGATGTTCCTGGTCGTACCAGGCGTTCAGGTCGGCCTCGGCCTCGGGCAGCACATCGGTCTCGACGATATAGTGCCATGGCGCGTCCTGGCCGCTGGAGGCGCCCGGCAGGTCCAGCGTCCGGTGCAGCACGCGCATGCTGGCGCCGGGCAACTGCTCGGCCACGCGCGCGCCCACTTCGGACAAGGTGCCTTCGCCGCCGTCGATGTACAGATAGGTCTCGTCCTCGTCCACGGCCGCATAGGCGCTCACGCGCACGTTGGGCAGGCCGTCGGCCAGCCTGCCGGCGATGCCGGCGGCGCGCGGCGCGCCGATGCGCTCGCCCAGGGACAACAGCAATACGGTATCCGTCACTTTCCCATTCCTCAGTGTCCGACGCGCAGGGCGACCAGGAAACGCGACACCATGTTGTAGGCCGCCACGGTCGCCGTCAATTCCACCAGCGCCTGGTCGTCATGCAGCGCGCGCAGCGGCGCGAACACCGCGTCCGGCACCTCGATGCCGCGCGTCATGGCGTCGGTCAGCGCCAGCGCCTCGGCCTCGCCCGGCGCCAGCCCCTCCGACCCTTCCGCCAGCTCCGCCGGCGCTGGGCCGGCGCGCAGGCGCTCGATCAGCGCGTCCGGCATGCCGGCCTGGCGCGCGTGCGGCACATGGGCCTCGAACTCGTAGGGCGCGCCGTTCAGCGTCGCCACCCGCAGGATGATCAGCTCGCGCAGGCGCGGCGCCAGCGCCGTCTTCTGGCGGATGGCGGTCAGCATGGCCTCCCAGCCCTCGGTCACGGCCGGGCTGTTCAGCAGCACCTGGTACAGCGGCGAGATGCGGCCGCGCGCGGCGGCGATACGCGCTTCCAGGCCGGCCAGCGCCGGCCGCGCGCCCGGTTCCACCGGCGTCACTCTGCATGCGTCCATGGCGCTCACTCCGGCCGGATGTTCTTGCGCTGGATCAGCGCGGTCCACTTGTCGCGGTCGGACGCGATCAGCGCCGCCAGTTCCTGCGGCGAGCTGGGCGCGGCCTGGGCGCCGAACTTCTCCAGCCGCACGCGCACGGCCTCGCTGCCCAGCGCCGCGCGCACCGCCTGGTTGAGCTTGTCCACGGTGGCCGCCGGGGTGGCGGCCGGCGCCACCAGCCCGTACCAGTTGTTGGACTCCACGCCGGCGATGCCCTGCTCGGCCAGCGTCTTGACGTCCGGCAACAGCGGATGGCGCGACGGCGCGGCGATGCCCAGCGCCTTGAGCTTGCCGCCCTGGATATGCCCGATCAGGCCCGGCACGTCGCCGAAGAAGCCCGCCACCTGGTTGCCCATCACATCATTGATCACCGGCGCCGCGCCCTTGTAGGGCACGTGCATGACCTTGGCGCGGCTGGCGTCGGCGAACATCTCCAGCGTCAGGTGCGGAATGCTGCCGATGCCGGACGAGCCCACCGCCACCGGCTGCGAGTCGGCCTGCGAGCGCTTGACGAAATCGGCCGCATCCACAGCCAGGTTGGCCGGATTGACCACGAACACGGTGGCGTTGTTGACCACCCGCGAGACCGGCGCGAAGTCGCGCGCCGGATCATAGGGCAGGTCCTTGTACAGCGCCGGGCTGATGGACACGGCGCCGACGCTGGTCAGGAACAGCACCGAGCCGTCGCCAGGCGCCTTGGCCACGTAGGACGCGGCGATATTGCCGTTGGCGCCGGCCTTGTTCTCCACGATCACCTGCTGCTTGAGTTCCTTGCCCAGCTGCTCGGCCAGCACGCGGCCCACCAGGTCCACCGGACCGCCCGGCGGGAAGGCGATGATCAGCCGCACGGGCGCATCCGCGCGCGCCGCGCCGGTGGCGGCCAGCCCCAGCAGGGCGGCGCAGAATAGTTTCTTCAACATGTTTGTCTCCTTTGGAATCGAATAGGGTCGTCGCCACGCGGCCCGGCCGGGCGCGCGGCGCTGGGGTCAGGGAAATCCGTACAGCCGCGCCGGGTTGTGCACCAGCACCTGGCGGCGCGCCTCGTCGTCCGGACAGGCCAGGAAGAAGGCGTCGCATAATTCGCCGTCGTCCGGCATGTCGCCGCGCACGTTCGGGTGCGGCCAGTCGGTGCCCCACAAGGTGCGCTCGGGCATGGCCTCCACCAGCGCCCGCACGAAGGGGATGCCCTCGGCGAACGGCCGCCTGCCCGCGCCGATGCGGTCCAGGCCCGACACCTTCACCCAGGCGCCCGGCAGGTCCGCCAGGCCCAGCAGCGCGCGAAAGGCCGGCGCGTCCAGCCCGTCGGCCGCGCGCACCCGGCCCATGTGGTCGATCACGAAGGGCAGCGGCAGCGCGCGCAGGCGCGGCAGCAGCCCGGGCAGCTGGGCGCCGTCCAGATGCAGGCACAGATGCCAGCCCAGCGGCGCGATCAGGCCGACCACATGGTCGAAAACGGCCGGGTCCGGCGCACCGCCCAGATGGGGCACGAAGTTGAAGCGGGCCCCGCGCACGCCGGCGTCGTGCAGCGCGCGTACCGACGCGGGGGTCGCATCCGCCCCCAGCAGCGCCACGCCGCGATAGCGGCCTTCGCTGCGGGCCAGCGCGTCCAGCAGCGCGGCATGGTCGGCGCCGTGGCAATTGGCTTGCACCACCACCGCGCGGCGGATCCCCAGGTGCGCGTGCAGCGCGGCCAGCCGGGACTGCGGCGCGTCGGGCGGCGTGTAGGAACGGCCCTCGGCATACGGGAACACGTCGGCCGGCCCGAACACATGGCAATGGGTATCGCAGGCGCCCGGCGGCAGGGCGTAGCGGGGACGGGACGGGGATGCGAGCGGCGGACGACAATCGGACACGGGACGATCCTGCGGGGAAAGCGCCATGGTCATGGATTGCGGCCTGCCGAACAATGCTATATCTTTGATTTCAGATATAGAAAATATAAATATCCCAGACTCCCGTCCCGGCGCATCCCCGCCCTCCCCGCCTCATGGACCTCAAGCAGATCGAATATTTCCTGCGCGTCGCCGAGCGCCGCAGCTTCTCGCGCGCGGCCGAAATGCTGGACGTGGCCCAACCCACCCTGAGCCGGCAGGTGCGCCTGCTGGAACAGGAACTGGGCCAGCATCTGCTGTACCGCAACGGCCGGGGCGTGGAGCCCACCGAGGCGGGCCTGCGCTTCGTGGAGCATGCCCGCGCCCTGCTGGCCCTGGCCGAGCGCGCCCGGGAAGACCTGCGCAGCCTGCGCGAGACGCCCGCCGGCAAGGTGTCGGTGGGCCTGCCGCCGCGCATCGCCCGGGTGCTGACGCCGCCGCTGGTGCAAGCGTTCCGTCGCGAATTCCCCGGCGCCTCGATCGCCGTGGCCGAGGGCCTGAGCGCGCAGGTCCGGGAATGGCTGCTGGCCGGGCGCGTCGACCTGGCGCTGCTCTATGATCCGGCCCCCTCACCTCAGCTGGCCTGCGAGTCGCTGTTCCGCGAAGACCTGGTGCTGGCCGCCGCCCCCGGCGCTCGGCCCGCGCTGCCCGCACGCGTCGCGGTCAAGGACCTGGGCGCGTATCCGCTGGTGCTGCCCAGCCCGCCCAACGCCATCCGCACACTGGTCGACAGCGTCTGCCGCGCCCAGGGCGTGCGCCTGCAGGTGGCGGCCGAGGTCGACGCGGTGCAGACCATCGTCGAGCTGGCCGCGCAGGGCGATGCCTGCGCCATCCTGCCACGCTCAGCCGCCCGGGGACCGGCGGCCGAGCACGCGCTGGCGCTGGCCGATATCGTCGCCCCCCGCATCGTCAACAACCTGGTGCTGGCGACCGCCCGCCACCGTCCCTCGACGCGGCTGGCCTCGGCCACCGCCAAACTGATACGCGGGCTGGAACTGCGCGCCCTGTTCGCCCCCGGCAAAAGCGCTAAAATGCCCGCTTAGATTTCTTGTTTGGCGGCTCGCTGCTGTCAAAGTCCCGTTGGCGTCTCACCTCAAACAATGACCACTATCCTCCCGAACCTTCCCACCGGCCAGAAGGTCGGCATCGCCTTCTCCGGCGGCCTCGACACCAGCGCCGCGCTGCTCTGGATGCGCAACAACGGCGCCATCCCCTACGCGTACACCGCGAACCTGGGCCAGCCCGACGAGGCCGACTACGACGAGATCCCGCGCAAGGCCCTGGCCTACGGCGCCAAGAACGCCCGCCTGATCGACTGCCGTCCGCAGCTGGTCGCCGAAGGCATCGCCGCCCTGCAATCGGGCGCCTTCCACATCTCGACCGCCGGCATCACCTACTTCAACACCACGCCCATCGGCCGCGCCGTCACCGGCACCATGCTGGTGGCCGCCATGAAGGAAGACGACGTCAACATCTGGGGCGACGGCAGCACCTTCAAGGGCAACGACATCGAGCGCTTCTACCGCTACGGCCTGCTGACCAACCCGGACCTGAAGATCTACAAGCCCTGGCTGGACCAGCGCTTCATCGACGAGCTGGGCGGCCGTTCGGAAATGTCCGAATACATGCGCCAGGCCGGCTTCGACTACAAGATGTCCGCCGAAAAGGCCTACTCCACCGACTCCAATCTGCTCGGCGCCACGCACGAGGCCAAGGACCTGGAGCACCTGAACTCCGGCATCCGCATCGTCAAGCCCATCATGGGCGTGGCGTTCTGGCGCGATGACGTGGCCGTCAAGGCCGAGGAAGTCACGGTGCGCTTCGAGGAAGGCCAGCCGGTCGCGCTGAACGGCGTGGAATACGCGGACCCGGTCGAGCTGATGCTCGAAGCCAACCGCATCGGCGGCCGCCACGGCCTGGGCATGAGCGACCAGATCGAGAACCGCATCATCGAGGCCAAGAGCCGCGGCATCTACGAAGCCCCGGGCATGGCGCTGCTGTTCATCGCCTACGAGCGCCTGGTCACCGGCATCCACAACGAAGACACCATCGAGCAGTACCGCGAAAACGGCCGCAAGCTGGGCCGCCTGCTGTACCAGGGCCGCTGGTTCGACCCGCAAGCCATCATGCTGCGCGAAACCGCGCAGCGCTGGGTGGCCCGCGCCGTCACCGGCGAAGTCACGCTGGAACTGCGTCGCGGCAACGACTACTCGCTGCTGAACACCGAATCGGCCAACCTGACCTACGCTCCCGAGCGCCTGTCGATGGAAAAGGTCGAGAACGCCCCGTTCACGCCGGCCGACCGCATCGGCCAGCTGACCATGCGCAACCTCGACATCACCGATACGCGCGCCAAGCTGTTCACGTATGTGCAGACCGGCCTGCTGGCTTCGTCGGGCACGTCGATCCCTCAGCTGAAAGACGAAAAGAAGTAGGCCCCCCCCGAAGCGCTGCGCGCTTCCCCCCAGGGGGCGTCGCTGCGGACCGGCAAAGCCGGCTCCGCGCGACCCTGATAGGGAGTGCCTCGAATGTCGCGCCTTGGATTGGGTGCGTGAAATGAGGGGTGCGATAGCGGTTCAACAAAAAGCCCCTCGGCGTGCCGAGGGGCTTTTTGTTTGGGCTGGCGCGGCTACAGCTCGACCTGCATGCCCATTTCCACGACGCGGTTGGCCGGGATCTTGAAGAACTTGGTGCTGCGGGTGGCGTTGCGCGCCATGAAGGAGAACACCACGCGGCGCCAGCGCCACAGCGCCGGTTTCTTGGCCGCGACGACGGTCTGGCGCGACAGGAAGTACGAGGTACGCATCGGTTCCAGGTCGATTTCCGGGTAGGCCTCGGCCACCTGGCGCAGGGTGTCCGGCACATCCGGATCTTCCTTGAAGCCGTAGTGCACCGTGGCCTGCCAGCTGGAGGCGCTGAGCTTGTTGACCGTGAAGCGTTCGTCCTCGGACACGTAGGGCACGTCCGCGACCAGGATGGTCAGGAACAGCACATGGTCGTGCAGCACCTTGTTGTGCTTGAGGTTGTGCAGCAGCGCCGGCGGCACGTTGCCGGAGTTCATGGTCATGAAAATGGCGGTGCCGTGCACGCGCGACGGTGGGTATTCCTCCAGCTGCTCCATGAATTCCTTGAGCGGCTGGCGGTCGCGCTGCTGCATTTCGGACAGCAGGCGGCGGCCGCGACGCCAGGTCATCATCAGCGTGAACACCACGATCGCCACCACCAGCGGCAGCCAGCCACCTTCGTGGATCTTGAACACGTTGGCCGAGAACAGCAGCACGTCGAACAGCAGCAGGAGGCCCAACGCCACCAGCCACAGCATCCGCTTGGCGCCGGTGCTGCCGCGCGGCCGCCCGGCGAAGGCCAGCACCGAGGTAGTCAGCATGGTGCCGGTCACGGCGAAGCCGTAGGCGGCGGCGAGGTTGTCGGAATTGCGGAACACCAGCACCAGCACCAGCACCGCGCACAGCAGCAGCGCGTTGACCTGCGGCAGGTAGATCTGGCCTTTCTCGACCGCCGAGGTGTGCAGGATCTGCATGCGCGGCCAGAAACCCAGCTGCACGGCCTGGCGCGTCACCGAGTAGGCTCCCGAGATCACCGCCTGCGACGCCACCACGGTGGCCACGGTGGCCAGCGCCACCAGCGGCGCCAGGCCCCAGTCGGGCGCCATCAGGAAGAAGGGATTGCGGATCGCCTCGGGATCGCGCAGCAGCAGCGCGCCCTGGCCAAAATAGCACAGCGTCAGCGCCGGCATCACCATGCTGAACCAGGCGCGGCGGATGGCCGGGCGGCCGAAGTGGCCCATATCGGCGTACAGCGCCTCGGCGCCGGTCAACGCCAGCACCACGGCGCCCAGCAGCACGAAGCTGATCCAGGGGAATTCAACGATGAAGCGCAAGCCCCACATGGGATTGAGCGCACTGAGCACTTCCGGCGTCTGCCAGACCTGCCAGCCGCCCAGCAGCGCCAGCGTGCCGAACCACAGCGCCATCACAGGACCGAACAGCTTGCCCATCAGGCCGGTACCGTGCGACTGAATCACGAACAGGCCCACCAGCACCAGCAGCGCCAGCGGCACGACCCACTCGTCGAGCTGGTGCGAAACGATGCCGATGCCCTCCAGCGCCGACAGCACTGAAATCGCCGGCGTGATCATGCTGTCGCCATAGAACAGCGCGGCGCCGAAGATGCCCAGCACGATCAGCACCCAGCGCATGCGCCCTTCCCGGCCGCGCACGGCCAGCTCCAGCAGCGCCAGCGTGCCGCCTTCGCCCCGATTGTCGGCGCGCAGCACCAGCATCACGTACTTGAACGACACCACCACCATCAGCATCCAGAACAGGATGGACAGCACGCCCAGCAGATGCGCCGGCTCCAGGTCGGTGTGCACGCTAAGCCCGGTCAGGCAGGCCCGCAGGGTGTAGAGCGGGCTGGTGCCGATGTCGCCATACACCACGCCCAGCGCGCCCAGGACGAGCGCTGCCTTGGACGATGGCGCATGCACCACGCCAGCCGGGCTGGAAGACGAGTTAGGAACGCGGACCGTGTCCTGGCTCATGATGTGGGTTCTTGCCGAGTGAGTTGGGCTCCCTTGCGGGGGCCGGGGAACACGACGGACAGTCGCGTTCCGGGAAAATCGGGGCGGCTGGTGAGCCGCCACCAGGCGCCGTGCGCATGCGCGATCTCGCGCACGATGGCCAGGCCCAGGCCCGAGCCGCCGGCCGTGGCCGTGGGCGAGCGATAGAAGGCCTCGAACACGCGGTCGCGCTCTTCGGGCGGAATGCCGGGCCCGTCATCCTCGACCGTCAGCGACGGCGGATTGGCGCCCACGATGAGCACGATGCGGCCGGTCTCGTTGCCGTAGCGCAGCGCGTTGTCGATCAGGTTGCCCAGCAGCTCGGCCAGCAGCAGCGGATCGGCATCGATCCAGATCGGCGTGTCCGGCGCCACCAGGTCCAGCTCATGGCGCGCCTCGCGAGCCCGGGGAAACCACTCGGCCCCGTTCGACCGCACCCATTCGCACAGGTCGACGCGCACGAAGCTGTCTTGAGGCCGGGCATTGGGATCGGCGCGCGCCAGCACCAACAATTGCTGGCCCAGGCGGATCATGCGGTCGCTGACCGCCTTGATGCGCTCGGCCCGCGCGCGCACATCGTCCGGCAGCGGCCGCGCCAGCATCAGCTCGGACTCCAGCCGCAGGCCGGACGGCGGCGTGCGCAACTGATGGGCCGCATGGCCGATGAAGCGCCGCTGCGCCGCCAGTGAGGCGTCCAGACGCAGCAGCAGGTCGTTGGTGTGCGTGACCAGCGGCTCGATCTCGACCGGCACGCCGGCCACTTCCAGCGGCTGCATGTCGTCGATGGAGCGCTGGCGGATCTCTTCGGACAGATGATTCACCGAGCGCAGGCCCGAGCGCACGCCCTGCACCACCACCCAGGTGAACATCACGATCAGCACGATCTGCCCCAGCACCATCAGCCAGAGGAAATCCTCCAGCATCCACATCGACATCTCGATCTTGTGCGTGATCACCCAGGTGGCGATCAGGTCCAGCAGGACCAGCAGCAGGATGGGCGGCATCAGCCGGATGACCAGATGCCGGGCCAGGGAACGGGAGGGGAGCAGCGGACGCGAGGCCGGAGCGGCGGCGGCGGGAAGAATGCGTTCCTGCGTCATGGCCCGGAGCCCTCAGGGTAGGCGGGAGGATGGTCGCGGCCGGCGCGGGGCGACCGCAAACGGCCGTCAGGCCGCTTCGACATCCAGCATATAGCCGAAACCACGCACCGTCTGGATGCTGGCGCCGGTGCCTTCCAGGCGCTTGCGCAGGCGGTACACATAGACCTCGACGGCATTTTCGCTGAAATCGGCATCCCAGGCGGACAGCGAATTGACGATCTGCCGCTTGGTCACGACACGGCCCACGCGGGCCATCAGCATCTCCAGCACGGAAAGTTCGCGCACCGACAGCGCCAGGCGCTGGCCGTTGGCCCGCACTTCACGGCCGACGGTGTCGAAGCTCAGCGGACCGACCTCGATCAGCGGCTGCGCCTGTCCGGCGCGGCGACGACCGAAGGCGCGCACGCGCGCGGCCAGCTCGGGCAGTTCAAAGGGCTTGGTGACGTAGTCGTCGGCGCCGGCATCCAGCCCGGCCACGCGATCGTCGATGCCGTCGCGGGCGGTCAGGATCAGCACGGGAACCTGGTTGCCGTCCTGGCGCAGCTGGCGCAGCACATCCAGGCCGCTCATGCCAGGCAGGTTGAGGTCGAGCAGCAGCAGGTCGTATGGCTGGCCGGCCAGCGCGCCGAGCACGCGGTCGCCTTCGGTCAGCCAGTCGACCGCATACCCCTGGTCGGCCAGGAATTCCTGGAGCGCGTGGCCCAGGGTGGTGTCGTCTTCGATTACCAGAACTCGCATGCCGGGATTCTAGCGCGATCCCGACGAAAACGGGGCGCCAGCGGCGCCCCGTGATCGGGATTCGTTCAATATCCGGTTCAGCGGGCGGGGGCTGGCGCCGGCGCGCCGCCCTGCTCCGCCGCGCCGCCCTGGCCGTTGCCGCCGGACGGCGGCGTGGTGACAAAACCAATGCGTGTCATGCCGGAACGACGGGCCGAGGCCATGACCTTGGCCAGCGTCTCGTAGCGGGTGTTCTGGTCGGCGCGGATGCGGATCTCGGGCTGCGGCTTGTCGCCGGCCAGCGCCTTGAAGCGATTCGGCAGGTCGTCGATGTTGACCGGCTTCTCGTCCCAGAACAGCGCGCCGCTGGCGTCGATGGCCAGGTCCACGGTCTTGGGCTCTTCCTCGATCTGCTCGGCCGCCACCTGGGGCATGTTGATCTTGATCGAGTGCGCCAGCAGCGGCGCCGTGATGATGAAGATCACCAGCAGCACCAGCATGACGTCGATCAGGGGCACCATGTTGATCTCGGAGACGGTACTGGAGCCGCCCCCCTTGCCCTCGAAGCTGCCAAAGGCCATTTATTCGCTCCCGCGTTGGGCGCCGCCGCTCTGGCGACGCAGGGCGCGCACCTTGCCGTCGGACAACGCGACTTGCTGGCCGGTGGTCAGGAACGCGAACAGGTCATGCGCGAACGCGTCCAGGCGAGACAGGAACACGCGGTTGTTGCGCACGAAGGTGTTGTACGCCAGAACCGCCGGAATCGCCACCGCCAGGCCCAGGCCGGTCATGATCAGGGCCTCGCCCACCGGACCGGCGATGCGGTTGATGGTCACGCCGTCGGACAGGCCGATGCCCACCAGCGCGTGATACACGCCCCAGACCGTGCCGAACAGGCCCACGAAGGGCGCGGTCGAACCGACCGAGGCCAGCACCGTCAGGCCGTTTTCGAGCTTGGCGGTTTCCTCGTCGATGACCTTGCGCATGGTGCGGGTGACGAACTCGGAGCTGGAGCCGGATTCCTCCAGCTTGGTGGCGCCGAACTTGTTGTGATGCGCCTGCGCGTGCATGGCGTGGCTGGCCAGGTGCGAGAAGGGATCACGCGCGCCGTGCGTGACGATTTCGTTCTCGACCTGCTCAAGCGAGCTGGCGTTCCAGAACTTGTTCAGGAAGTCGCGCGAGCGCTTGCGCATGCTGACGTTGCTGGCGACCTTGACCAGGATCAGGTACCAGGTGACCAGCGACATCAGGATCAGGATGACGAACAGGCTCTTGCCGACAAAGTCGCTCTGCGCGACGAAATGCAGGAAGCCCATGTCCGGCGTGGCCACGGGCGGCGCCGAGGCGGCGGGCAGCGCGGCGGCCGCGCCGTGCAGCGCGTCGGCGGTCTGCTGGACGGCGCCGGCGGCCTGCTGCGCCACGCCGCCGGCCGCCGTGGCGGCTTGCTGGGCGGCAGCCGGCGCGGCCGGGCTGGTGGTCGCCTGCGCCACCAGCGTGGCGCCATGCATTGCGTTGGACATCTCAGTTCCTCATTACGAAATCGAAAGGAATTTTGGCTTTGGCGGCATAGGCCACGCCATTACGGGTATAGGGCTTGAAGCGGGCCTTGCGGATGGCGGCCAGCGCCGCCTCGTCCAGGCGCGGCGAACCGGAAGAAGAATCGACGCGCGCGCTCACGACCAGGCCCTGGTTGTTGATTTCCACCAGCACCACCACCCGGCCTTCCTCGCGCATGCGGCGCGACGCCATAGGATAGTTGGCGGAGGGCTTGGCGCCCAGGTACTCGACGCTGGACACCAGCTCCGGCTGGTCGGGCGGCGGCCCCTGCTGCGGGCTTTGCGTGGCCTGGCTGCCTTCGGGCGCGCCGGTGGGCTGCGTGGGCGGCGTGTCCGGCTTGGGTTCCTGCTTGGGCGCTTCCTGCTTGGGCTGCGGCTTGGGCTTGGGTTTGGGCTTCGGCTTGGGCGCGGGCATCGGCGGCTTTTCGACCACCGGCTCGGGTTCGGGTTCCGGTTCCGGATCCGGCTTGGTTTCCGGTTCAGGCTCGGCCTGCGGCTCGGGCGGCGGCTCGACGACCGGCTGCGGCGCTTCCGGCGCGGGTTCCTCGGCCTTGGCGACCTGCGCCACCGGCGCCTCGATCACGCTCACCATGATGGTCTCGGGCTGCTCCAGCTTCGGCGCTTCGGGAGGCGCCATGAAAATGGCGCCGACGACGGCCGCATGCAAGGCAAGGACCACCAGGCCGGCGCCTGCGCGTAAACCGATGGAAGAGGACGGCGATGAGGCGTTCGAACCGTGTTGAAAGCTAGGCATGAATCAGCCGGGGGCACATGGACTTATCTGGCCAGCCAGACCCGAATGACGCGCACCGCAAGGCGACGCCGGCTGACCGGTACAAGCCAAGCATCATAGCTTAAATGCGAATGATTCGCACGTCCTATTTCGTCTGATACTTAATCACATGCTTGACGCCGCGCATGGCGGCGTCTGGCGGGCCGTGCGCGCGAACGCCGCCTCGCCTGCCCCATCGCCTGCGCGCAACGTGACGCAGGAACACGCGACATGAAATCGGGACTGCATGGAACGGCGGCGGACGATGCGACACATGGAACGCGGACACGGCAAAAGCGCGCGCGATGAAACGATCCGATGGAACGACCAACAGGAACAGCAAGGACAACACGCCGCCCCAAACAAAAAACCCGCACCATCGATATGTGCGGGTTTTCAGTCTTGCGTGCTTCTGGTGGGTGCTACAGGGGTCGAACCTGTGACCTACGCCTTGTAAGGGCGCCGCTCTACCAACTGAGCTAAGCACCCGTCAGGTTGCCGGAATTTCCGACGCGCAGCCATTGCTGGACTACACATGAAAAGGCCGACGGGGTACTCAAAAGCAATACGCGGGCCGGAGTATACCGGACCGCGTATCTGTCGGCAAATCAGCTGGCGCCGTGGCCAGCCCGATCCGCCTCGTCAATTAGTTGACGGCGTCCTTCAGGGCCTTGCCGGGACGGAACTTCGGCACCTTGGCCTTCTTGATCTTGATGGTCTCGCCGGTGCGCGGGTTACGGCCGGTGCGCGCAGCGCGAGCCGACACGGCGAACGTGCCGAAGCCAACCAGCGTGACCGTGCCGCCCTTCTTCAGGGTGGTCTTGACGGCACCGATCAGGGCGTCGAGCGAACGGCCGGCGGCAGCCTTCGAGATGTCGGCCTTGCTGGCGATGTGATCGATGAGTTCGGTTTTGTTCATTCAGATGTACCCCTCACAAGGTATGTGAGTTTGCCGGAACCCGACTGCATGACGGTCACATTGGAACGGCACGCGTCTTAACGCGAACGCACCGGCAAACGACGAACAGACTAGTGGATAAACTTTTTCTTGCGCTGCAAAGCACAACTTTTAAACTGCTGCGCCGCTTGAAGTTGGACGGCAAAAAGCCGTCGAACCCCCAGCGACGCAGACGTGTATTAGGCCCTGGCCCCGGGCGACTGTCAAGCAAAAACCTCACCACAACCCGCGCCAATACTAGCTTTTAGCCGATTTCGCAATAAACAAAAACGCGCATTTCGGGGTTTGCGCGACAGCGTTCGCACGCCTCGCGCGCCGTGCTCAGACGTCGACCCAGCGACGCAGCAAGTTGTGATAGATGCCCGTCAGTTGCACGATGGACGGATGCCCCGCGGCGTCCTGGTTCAGGCGCTGTATGGCCACGTCCATGTCCAGCAGCAGCGCGCGCTGGCTGTCCTCGCGCACCAGGCTCTGCATCCAGAAGAAAGAGCTGACGCGCGCGCCGCGCGTGACGGGATTCACTTTGTGAAGACTGGTGCCGGGATATAGCACCATGTGTCCGGCCGGCAGCTTGACCGCGCGCGGGCCATAGGTGTCGTCGATCACCAGCTCGCCGCCGTCGTAGGAATCGGGCTCGGAAAAGAACAGCGTGGCCGACAGATCGGTGCGCACGCGCTCGGACCCGCCGGACAGCGCGCGCACCGCGTTGTCGACGTGATAGCCGAAGGCCTCGCCGCCCTCGTAGCGGTTGAACAGCGGCGGAAAGATCTTGCGCGGCAACGCCGCCGACATGAACAGGTTGTTGGCGCTCAGCCGCTGCAGGATCAGGTTGCCCAGTTCCTGGGCCAGCGGATGCTGCTCGGGCAGTTGGCGGTTGCGCTTGACCTCGGCGGACTGGTAGCCCGCGGTCACCTTGCCGTCCACCCACTCGGCCGCGTCCAGGCGGCGGCGAATCTCGGCGGCCTCCTCGGGCGTGAAGACATCGGCGATCTGTATCAGCATGGTCTGACCTTGATTCCTGCAATGCTTGCGCAGACACGCGCCGCGAGGGCCGAACAGGCCGCCCCGCGCGAATGTCCGAAATTATCCTTGCAGGCAGCCGTTGAGCGCCTGATCGAAGTCAAACAGCAGGTCGCCCTCGTCCTCGATGCCCACCGAGACGCGGATCAGGCTGTCGGCGATGCCCATCTGCTGGCGCCGCTCGGCGCCCATTTCGTAATAGATGGTGTGGGCGGCGGGCAGCGCCAGGCTGCGCGTGTCGCCCAGGTGCGTGGCCATCAGCACGATGCGCAGGCGATTCAGGAAATCGAAGCAGTCCACGCCATCGGCCAGCTCCACGCCCAGCAGGCCGCCGAAGCGCGAGCCGAACAGCGCCGCGGCGCGCGCGTGCTGCGGATGGCTCTCCAGGCCGGGATAGTGCACCTTGGCCACGCCACGATGCGATTCCAGGAAACGCGCCAGCGCCAGCGCATTCGAGCAATGCTTGGCCATGCGCAGCGCCAGCGTCTCGGCGCCGACCGCGATGCGGTGCGCCGGCTCGGCCGCCAGCGTGCCGCCCATGTCGCGCAGGCCCTTCTTCTTGATCTGCGTCAGGCCCCAGCCGGTGGCCGGCCCCTTGCGGTAGGCCTCATAGATGTTGCCGTAGCCGCTCCAGTCGTACAGCCCGGTGTCCGTGACCGCGCCGCCCAGCGCGTTGCCATGGCCGCCGATGTACTTGGACAGCGAGTTCATGACCAGCGACGCCCCCACCGACGACGGCCGGAACATCCACGGCGAGGTCAGCGTGTTGTCCACCACATAGACCAGGCCGCGCTCGCGGCAGATCTCGCCGATCACCGCCAGGTCGGCCACCTGCGTGCCGGGGTTGGCGATGGTCTCGGTGAACACCATGCGGGTATTCGGCCGGATCGCCTCGCGCACCTGCGCCGAGTCGGTCGCGTCCACGAAGCTGATTTCCACGCCCAGTTCCAGCAGCGTGCCCAGCAGGCTGTTGGTGTTGCCGAACACATACTGGCTGGACACCAGGTGATCGCCCCGGCGCAGCAGCGTGGTGAAGATCGCGGACAGCGCCGCCATGCCCGTCGAGAAACTGACCGACCCTTTGCCGCCCTCCATTTGCGTGATCTTGGCTTCCAGCGCCGTGGTCGTGGGCGTGCCCTGGCGCGCGTAGGTGAAGCCGGCCTTGCCCTGGAACACGGCGGCCAGTTCACGCGCGTCTTCGTAGGCGAACTCGGACGACGGATGCATGGGCTTGTGCACCGCTCCGTGCTCGACGGATTGATGGCGGTCGGAGTGCAGGATGGTGGTGGTGAAGCCGTTCTGGCGCATGATTGACGATCAGTTCTGGTGGACGGAAACCCGGGGCCGCCGCGCATCGCGGCGAAATCCCGCCGGGGCTTTCAGGCCCCGGCGGCATGAATACTGCGAAAAACTGCGTGAAGACTGCGAAAAATCAGGCTTGCCGCTGGCGCACGGTCTCGTACAGGCAGACGGCGCTGGCCACGCTGACGTTCAGGCTTTCCACCGAACCCAGCATGGGAATATTGACGAGCTGGTCGCAGGTCTCGCGGGTCAGGCGGCGCATGCCCTCGCCTTCCGCCCCCATGACCCAGGCCATGGGTTGGCGCGCGTCGATCCGGTGCATGCTGTCGCTGGCCTGGTCGTCGGTGCCGACCAGCCACACGCCGCGGTCCTTCAGGCTGCGCATGGTGCGCGCCAGATTGGTGACCATCAGGTAGGGCACGGTGTCGGCGGCGCCGCAGGCCACACGCTGGACGGTGCTGTTCAGGCCCACCGCGCGGTCTCGCGGCGCGATCACCGCGTGCACGCCGGCCGCGTCGGCCGTGCGCAGGCAGGCGCCCAGGTTGTGCGGATCGGTCACGCCGTCCAGGATCAGCAGCAGCGGCGGCCCTTCGATCACATCGAGCACTTCATCGACGTCAACCGCCAGCTGGCGTTCTTCGGCCAGCGCCACCACGCCCTGGTGGCGGGTGCCGCGCGCCAGGCCGTCCAGGCGCTCCATGCCGACCGGATGCAGGCGGCAGCCGGCGCGCTCGGCCTGCTCGATGAACGTCTGCATGCGCTTGTCGCGGCGCGACGCTTCTACGTAGATTTCCTTGATCGAATCGGGCGCGTGTCGCAGCCGCGCGACCACCGCGTGAAACCCGGCCAGGACTTGGGTCGACGCCATAACTATGCAATACCTTTAGAAAAACGAATACCCGCCCCACACCGGGACGGGCCGCCGGACAGCGCCGGCCATAGCCGCAATGTTACCCCTTAAGGGACGGCGGCCAACGACTGTCTCGCAATAATGGGACACGCGCCCAGGATCGCCGTGGACGCCCTCGCCACACGAAACGCCTCGTTTCCGCCAGAAGCCACCCGGCACCAAGGCAAGAAGACAAGCGCCCCGCCC
>NZ_JCBANH010000110.1:0-21033 GCF_059760925.1 Achromobacter sp. 1011791174 | reverse complement strand
CGACAGGCGGCGCGCGGGCCGGCATCAGACTATATGCCTCTGCCGCAAATGTGCAACTGACCCGGCCTCAAGCGTGGACAGCGGCGAAATGGCGCTCCAGCTCGGCCTGGGTCCGGCTCCTGGCGTGCGCCAGCGTGTCGCCGCCCGCCGCCGCGCGCTGGACCGAAAAGAAATGGATCGTGCGCAGACCGATGGTGTTCAGGATGGCGGTCAGGTACGGCGTGAGGAAGTCGGGCTGGCGCGCGGGCTCGGACGCGAAGGATCCGCCGGACGACACCGCGACATATACCGGGCGGTCCGCCAGCACGCCCAGCTTGCCGGTGGGGATGTGCGTGAAGGTCCGGTTCGCGCGCACCACATGGTCGATCCAGGCCTTGAGCGCCGAGGGCACAGTGTAGTTGTGCATGGGCGTGCCGATGACCAGGCAGTCGGCGGATTCCAGCTCGCGTATCAAGATCTCGGAATCGGCCAGCGAGCCGCGCGCCAGGTCGGCGGCCGCCCCTGGGGTGCCCAGCGCGCGGGCATAGTCGCCATCCACATGGGCGATCGTGCCCTGCCGCAGGGGCCGGCCGATGACCCGCGCGCCAGGATGCTTGCGCACGAGCCGGTCGACGATGGCGCGGGACAGGCGCGCGCTTTCCGATCCCTCGAGCCTCGGGCTGCAATCCAGATGCAGGATGCGGTTCATCGCGGCGTCTCCTGTTCCAGGGGCTTGGAGAAGCGCATGGCGCTGGTCAGCAGGCCCTGGCGGAAATAGAAGCGCTGGGCCAGCGCGTTCGACAGGCCGGTATCCAGCACCAGTTTGGCGCAGCCGGCGCGTCGCGCCGATTCCGTCAGCGCGTCGAGCAGCCGGGCGCCCAGGTTGCGGCCACGGCTGGACTCGTGGGTCACCAGGTCGTCCACATACAGGAAGCTGCCGTAGATGAGGTTCTCGTCCAGCCGGTAGCCGGCCAGCGCCAGCGGCTCGTCGCCGCGCCAGGCGCCGAGCAGGCGATAGCGCTGGGCCGCCATGCGGCGCACGCGCGCGGTGAAGTCGGCCGGGTCGGCCAGATGCGGCCGCAGCTGGCGCATGAGGGGGAAGCAGGCGCGCAGTTCGTCTTCGGTGTCCGCGTGGCGGAGTTGCATGTCGTCCAATTGCGTGGGTCCTGGTGCGGGCGCTGGCGCGGTGGCCGGCGCGGGTGGGTACAGGTCTCCATGCTACGGTCGGCATGGCTTATCACATATATCCAAGAATGATGTTTTGTACTGGGCCATGATGACTTCCCCCTTGGATTCGGGAGTTTGACGAGGGCTGAGCGCGGCAGATCCGCCGCATTTCCGGGCGCCATGAAGTGCCCGATTCTGTACGTACAGGTAGTACGTACAAGATGTACACTAGCGCGTCTTTCCCGCCGACAGACGCGCGCATGAACGTCTGCCTGATCGAAAATTCCTCATGGAGACTCCTACCTTGGCAACCGAATCCACCCGTTCCCCATTCTTTGGCACGATGCAGAAAATCCCAGGCGGCCTGATGCTGGTGCCGCTGGTGCTGGGATCCATCATCGGCACATTCGCGCCGGACGCGCTGACGATCGGCGGCTTCACCACCGCGCTGTTCAAGAACAGCGCCCTGCCCCTGATCGCCCTGCTGATCTTCGCAACGGGCACCCAGGTCAACACCCGCACCGGCGGCCCGATCCTGGCCACCGCCGGCACCATCTTGCTGATGAAGACGCTGGTCCCGGCCACGCTGATCATCATCCTGGGCAGCTACGTGGGCCTGAACGGCGTGCTGGGCGTGTCCATCCTGGCCATGCTGGCGGCTTTCGACAACAGCAACGGCGGCCTGTGGCTGGCCTACACCGGCCAGTATGGCGACGCGCGCGATCGCGGCGCCTACGTCGCCAGCGCGGTCAATGACGGTCCCTTCTTCAGCCTGCTGTTCCTGGGCGCCTCGGGCCTGGCCGACATTCCGCTGGTCGCGCTGGTGGCGGCGCTGGTGCCATTCCTGCTGGGCGTGGTGGTCGGCAATCTGGATGCCAAGTGGCGCGACGTGCTCAAGCCCGTGCCGAACATCGTCATCCCCTTCTTCGCCTTCGCGCTGGGCACCGGCATCAACCTGGGCGCGGTCGTCAGCGGCGGCGTCAGCGGCCTGATCCTGGGCCTGATCATCAGCCCCATCACGGGCGGCCTGGTCTACCTGGGCTACCGCTACATCCTGCGCCGCGGCGGCAAGAGCGGCCTGGGCTTCGCGGCCGGCACCACCGCCGGCAACGCCATCGCCACCCCGGCCGTGGTGGCCGCGGCCGATCCCTCGTTCCAGCAGTACGTGGGCACCGCCACCGCCCAGGTCGCGGCCTGCGTGCTGATCAGCTCGATCCTGGCGCCGGTGCTGGCGTCATACTTCCTGAAGCGCGCCGGTGAACTGAAGCCGGTTGCCGTAGACGGCGAGGAAGGCGTGGCCCCGGCCGCACCGCTGAGCGCGGCGCGCGGAGAAGCGCTGTGAATCCCGTGATCGCCATCGTGTCGGACGACCTGACCGGTTCTGGCGACACCGCGGTGCAATTCGTGCGCGCCGGCTGGAGCACGCACCTGTCCATCGGCGGCGCCGACGAGGCGCTGGCCGGCGACGGGCAGGCCGAGGTGCTGGCGGTCACGACGCACAGTCGCGCCCTGCCCGCCGATCAGGCCGCCGGGATCGTGCGCGCCAACGTCGAGCGCTTGCGACAGGCCGGCGTCAAGCGCCTGTACAAGAAGGTCGATTCCACGCTGCGGGGCCCGTTCCTGGCCGAAATCGAAGCGGCCTGCGCCGCCTGGGCGCCGGACGCGATCGCGGTCATCTGCCCTGCTTTTCCCGCCACCGGCCGGACCGTGTCCGGCGGCGTGCTGCTGGTGAACGGCAAACCGGTCACCGAGACCTCGGCCGCGACCGACCCGGTCACGCCGGTCACCGAAAGCCATATCCCCAGCCTGCTCCGATGCGCCCATGTCGGCCAGGACGGCCTGGCCTCGGCCGATGAGCTGGCGGCCCGCATCGAGCGCGCCGGCCGGATCGTCGTGGTCGACGCGGCCGACGAGGCCGAGCTGGAGCGGCTGGCGCAGGCCATCGGCCTGTTGGGCGAGCGCGCGCTGCCGGTCGGCGCGGGCGGCCTGGCCGCGCCGCTGGCCCGTGTCTGGGCTGGCGCGGAACAGGCTGGCACGGTGCTGGTGGTCGTGACCTCCCAACATAGCGCCGCGCGCGCCCAGGCGGCGGCGCTGATCGCCGCCGGCGCCCGCTGCTGGATGCCGGCGCCCGCGCAGTTGGCCGACGCCGACGGGTGGCGCGCCTGGAGCGCCGCCCTGCTCGACGCGCCCGCCGACAAGGGCGGCGTGGCGATGCTGCTGGCGCCCGAAGGCCATGCCGACGGACTCGACGCCGACATGGTGGCGCGACGGCTGGGCGGCCTGGCGGCCGCCTGGATCCGGCATCGCGGCGCGGCCGGCGTGGTGGCCACCGGCGGCGATGGCGCCCGCGAGGTGCTGCGCGCGCTGGACGCGGGCGGCATCGCGCTGGCCGATGAAGTGATGGGCGGCGTGCCCCTGGGCACGCTGACCGGGGGCCAGGCCGCCGGCCTGCCCATCGTGACCAAGGCCGGCGGCTTTGGCACGGAAGATGTATTGGTTCGCGCCGTGCGCGCGATCCGCGAACGGAGATTCAAGCAATGACTCAGAGCAATTCCCGCAACCTGCCGCTGCTGGCCGTCACGCTGGGCGACGTCGCCGGCATCGGCCCGGAGATCACCGCCAAGATGCTGATGGGCCACGAGGCCCTGCGCGCCAAGGCGCGGCTGGTGGTGGTCGGCGACGCGGCCGTGATGGCCAACGCGGTGCGCGGCCTGGGCGGCGATCCGTCCATCGTGCGCACGGTGGCTCGTCCGGCCGACGCGACCAACGCGCCCGGCACTATCGAGGTGGTGCAGGCCGGCCCGTCGCTGGCGCACGTCAAGCTGGGCGAGATCAGCGCCGAGGCCGGCGACGGCTCGGTGCGCTTCGTCACCACCGCGTGCGCGCTGGCGCGCGCCGGCGAGGTCGACGCCATCGTCACCGCGCCGCTGAACAAGGCCGCGATGCACGCCGCCGGCCACAAGTGGCCCGGCCACACCGAACTGCTGGCGCATGAGTTCGGCGTCAAGACCTTCTCGCTGGTGCTGTCCGCCGGCGACCTGTACGTATTCCATGCGACCACCCACGTATCGCTGCGCCAGGCCATCGAGGACGTGAATCCGGCGCGCATGCGCGCCGTGCTGCGCCTTGCCGGCGCCTTCGCCAAGGCGCTGGGCCGTGGCGACAAGCCGGTGGCCGTGGCCGGCCTGAACCCGCACGCGGGCGAGAACGGCATTTTCGGCAGCGAGGATGCCGACATCCTGGCGCCGGCGGTGGCCGAGGCCAATGCCGCCGGCATCCTGGCGGCCGGCCCGATTCCGGCCGACGCGCTGTTCCCGCAGGCCGTGCGCGGCAAGTGGGAATTCGTGATCGCCTGCTATCACGACCAGGGCCACGCGCCCTTCAAGTCGGTCTATGGCGACGACGGCGTAAACATCACGGTCGGCCTGCCGGTGGTGCGGGTGTCGGTGGACCATGGCACCGCCTTCGACATCGCCGGCAAGGGCATCGCGCGCGAGGACAGCCTGGTGCTGGCCGCCGAGCGCGCCGCCAACCTGGCCCCCGGCTGGTCGCATGTATGGGAAACTGCGCGGGCACAAACAGGAGGTTGATTCCCATGGCGCCCGCCCAGGCCGATGCCGGCCCCGTACTAGACCGCTCAGGCGACTTGCCGCTGCACGCCCAGATGGCCGCGCAGCTGCGCGGCGCGATCCTCGACGGCCGCGCGCCGGCCGGCACCGCCCTGCCCAGCGAGGCGGCGCTATGTGAGCGCTACGGCGTGGCTCGCAGCGTGGTGCGGCAGGCGCTGGCCTCGCTGGCGGCCGAGGGCCTGATCCGGCGCGAGACGGGACGCCCGGCCGTGGTCGCGGTGCCGCAGCAGCATCGCCGGCTGGTGCAGCGCTCCACCGGCTTTCATCAGCAGCTGGCGCAGAGCGGTGTGGCGCTGGAGACCCGCGTGCTGGGCCTGGAGCCGGCCGACGCGCCGGCCGAGGTCGCCGCGTTCTTCGGCACCGGCCACCTGCTGCGCCTGGAGCGCCTGCGCCACGTCGGCGGCACGCCACTGGCCTATGTGCGCACCTGGCTGCCCGCCGCCCGGCTGCCCGGGCTGAGCGCGGCGCAGTTGGAGAACGCGTCGCTGCACGCCGTGCTGCAACAGCGCTACGGCCTGCAGCCGCACAGCGGCCGCAACCGCATCCGCGCCGTGGCGGCCGACCGGGTCCAGGCCGGTTTGCTCGACGCCAAGCCCGGCAGCCCGCTGCTGATGCTGGAAGGCCAGGGCCTGGACCAGCACGGCCGTCCCATGGAATGGTTCACCACCTGGCATCGCGGCGACCAGCTGGTGTTCGACGTGGACGTCAACGACACCCACGAAAGCGTGCAGCCGCGCCTGCGCGACGAGCCGGTCGTGCCGGAGCCCGGACAGGCCGCCGCCGCGTCCGGCGACGCGGAAGATCCGCTGGCGCGGGCGCAGGCGCTGGTGCAGGCGTTGTCCGCCGAACTGGAACGCCTGCGAGCGGCCCGCTGAGGGGGAAATCCCCGGCGCGTCCCGCGCCAAGTCGTGGATAATCCATCCAGCGCGGCGCGGTGTCGCCATGTCCGGCCCACCGCGAGTCGCGCCCTGCCCTCGCCTGGAGAACCTTCCGATGATGCGCCGTTCCGCCGCGATGTCCGCCCTGTGCCTGCTGGTCCTGTCCTCGTCCGCGCTGGCCGGCTCGGCGCCCGCCGAGCTGTCCTGTGTTTCCGAGAGCGGCAAGGTCACGATCAAAGGCCAGATCCCATCGCCTTCGTCCGAGGAAATGGCGCTGACGCTGGACTACATGAAGACCCGGCTGACGTTCAATTCCAACAAGACGTCCGGCCATGTCGTCGAGAATTTCCCGGTGGGCGTGTTCACGCTGGTGATTCCCAGTGAGCCCGTGGCGCTGACGCTGTATGCGCTGCCCGCGTCCATCACGGTCAAGATGCAGCCCAACGGCGACATGGCGGGCAAGTTCCAGGCCAAGCTGCTGGGGCCGCGTCCCGGCGCGCGCGCCGAGGGCGACTTGCCGTTGAAGGCGAACATGAGCTGCGACTACCGCTATAGCCTGTAAGGGGGGCGGGACATGGATGGTCATTCGGATATCCGCCATGGCGGCTGCCTGTGCGGCGCGATCCGCTTCGAGGCCGTTGGGCAGCCGGGCAATCCCCATGCCTGTTCCTGCGAGTCCTGCCGCCGCCACACCGGCGCGCCCAGCGTCGGCTGGGTGGAGTATCCCAGCTCGATGCTGCGCTGGACCGGCCCGGGCGGCGCGCCGGCCGTCTATCGTTCATCGGACTATTCCAGCCGCGCCTTCTGCCCGCATTGCGGCAGTTCGCTGGGCGCGATCGACGATGCGCCGACGGTGGCCTTGTTGATTGGTGCTTTCGACGAGCACCGGGATCCCGCATTGCGGCCCGACGGCCATTCCTTCGAGGATGGGCGACCGTCCTGGTGGCCGGATGTCGCGGGACCGGCGGACTGAGTCCGGCCGTGTCCGGTTCCCGTATGTGTCAGCCAAGCACCTGGTCTTATTCAGCCAACGGCGCAAGCGCCTAGTCCCTGGCGGCTCCATTGCCAGCCGTGAACCATCGCAGGAATTGGTCAAGAGGCATCCTTGTCCCGTTGACGTCGACTTCGTCCATCGTGATGGACAAGGTCGATCGGACCGTATCGTTCTCGATCTTCAGCAGGCCCATGGCAGCCCATTTCCCGGCAGCCTCCGCGACCACGGGCCGCACCCGTGCAAGCGCCTGCTCGGCAGGCACGCCCATGAGTCTTGCCCAGAAGACCAGCAGATCCACCGTGCCGGCCTGGGACAGCTCGATTTCGGCGTTCAGCTTGCGTATCCGCGCCAAGCCCGCGGAACCACGGGAGGCCGCGGCCTGCTTGCGCAGCTCCATATCCAGGTTGACGTTCAAGGCCCCGGCTACAGCACCCAGCTGCAACGGCGCCAGGGAGACCTGGGCGCTGCCCATCAGGATCTGATCGATGCTGGTGATCAGTTCCTCGAGATCATCTGACGAGAATGGCGGAATGTTCCCCTGCACGACACCTTGCCATGTGCGAATGATTACCAGGAAATTGATGAAATCGAGCGCGGACAGCGCGTCGGAATCCAGATGCTTCAGGTCCAGGGCGAGCCTTGCCGTGGCGACGTCCTTTTCCCAGCCGTTGATCATGCCGACGTCCAACGCGGTCTTGAGCGCCAGGCCAGAGTCGGCCTCGATGAGATCGAGCGCCAACGAGGTTGGCTGGACGATGATCGGCGGCAAGGAGGCGTGCCGTATCGTCAGCGTCTGGAACGACAGCTTCCGGTCGGACAGGGGGACATCGTTCTTGCCGGGCTTGCCGCGAAAGGCGAAGGCGCCTCCCTGCAACGCCATGCCGGTCAAGCCAGTTGTTGTCGGCGCATGGTCCAGGGTCAAACTGTCAAATCGACCCGAGAACTCGCTGGCTCCGGCCTCGCGGTCCAACCTCCAGAGCAGGTTCATTCCAGAGAACGACAGCTTGGCTCCATCCCTGACAAACGCCATCGGGGCCAGTTCATACGTGCCTTCGAGCTGCTTTCCATAGCTGACGCGGGACGTGCCCGTCAAAGGCGTTACGCCCTGGGTCGCGGCGAACCATGCGTTGACATGCGACGTTGCTTGAAGCTCGAGCCGGGTCGCCACCATGGCCGGCCTGAAGTCGCCGGCGGCCAGCCTTCGGAACGGAAAGGGACCGTGGTCGGCATGTTCCACGATGTCGATCTCCCGGGTTTCAGCGCCGGGTATCGAAAGCGTCAGGCGAGAGCGGGCCGTGGATGTAAACACGCCGCGTTCGAATGAAATCAACTCGGTGACGATCGAGTAGCCCGTGCTTTCGCCGAGCGCCTTCGCTTGCGCATTGTCCTGTTCCAGCGATTCCCGGAGAAAGGCTTCGGCCATCTTCCCCGAGTACCAGGCCGCGCCCGTCCATGCCGCGCCCAGCGCCAGGACACCCCCCGCAATCACCGCCTTCTTCATGACACCCTTACGGTTCAAATATCAATGAAATGATCGTGCATGGGCAAAGGCGCCCGTGGCTCAACGCGTGACCGCCTGCTCCAGCCGCAGGCCCTGCCGCGTCGCGTCCAACGTGACCCGCGCGCCCAGCGGCAGCGTCAGGTTCGGATCGCCGTGGCCACTGGGCCAGCCGGCCAGCACGGGAATGCCCAGCGGGCCGAAGCGCTCGCGCAGCAGGGGATGGAACGCGTACTGGAACTGCGCATCGTCGCGCGCGCCTGAGCGTGTGAAACTGCCCGCCAGCACGCCCTTGATCGATTCGAACTTGCCCGCCGCCGCCAGCTGCGACAGCATGCGGTCCACGCGCGGCACGGCTTCGTTGACGTCCTCGATGAACAGGATGGCGTCGCGCGTGTCGATCTCGTGGCGCGAGCCCTGCAAGGCGCAGATCAGCGCCAGGTTGCCGCCCGCCAGCCGGCCGGTGGCCGTGCCGGGCATCAGCGTCGTCGGCAAGGCATAGTCCGGCGCGCCGATCCAGGCGCCCTGCCCCATCCGGCCGCCGACCATGGCGTAGAGGGCGGACTCGGTGGGTTCCTCGCGCCCGTTCAGCAGATCCTGCGCCAGCATCGGGCCATGGAAGGTCACGAAGCCCGCATGGCGCTGGATGGCCAGATGCAGCGCCGTGATGTCGCTATAGCCGATGAAGGGCTTGGCGTGGCGGCGCAGCAGTTCGTAGTCCAGCAGGTCCAGCAGGCGCCAGGAGCCGAAACCGCCCTGCAGGCACCAGACGGCATCGATATCGGCGGAAGTGAAGGCCGCGTGCAGGTCGGCCGCGCGCTCCGCGTCCGTGCCGGCCAGATAGTCGAAAGGCGTGTCCAGGCGGCTGCGGGCGGCCGGCATGATGCGCGGTTGATAGCCGCGCGACAGCAGCCAGTCGGCGGCATCGTCCGCGGCGTTCGGCGCGGCCGACGCGGGCGCGACGATGGCCACGCGGCCGCCGGGCCGCAGCGGCGGCACGGGCGCGCCCTGCGCGGGCATGGCCGCTTGCGCGCCGCCGGACGAGCGCGGCGCGACGGTGCGCCGGGTCGCGCAGCCGCCCAGGGTCAGCGCGGCCAGTCCGAGCATGCCGGCCTGTTTGAGAAAACCTCGGCGCGCTGGCGGGATGGAATCGTGCGGCATCGGTCGGGCGTGCTCCTTGAGTATGTCGGCTGCTCGGCGGATCGCGTCGGCCTCAGAAGCGCTCGTAGTCCAGGCGCGCGCGCCATTGGCCGGCGGGCAGCCCGGCGAGCGGCAGGCGGCCGATGCGGATGCGGCGCAAGGCCCGCAGTTCCAGCCCGGCGGCGTCGCAGGCGTACTCGATGAAGCCCGGCGCGGGCGTCTTGAGCGCGAAACGCAGCCGGGTTTCGTTCTGCCAGCTGACCTGCATCGGCGAGGCCGGCCGGCCGTCGTAAGGCAGGCCCCGGCGCAGCCAGGCGAGTCCTTCCGCGTCCAGGCTGCCGCTGACCTCGGCAATGTATTCCTGTTCGACCAGGCGGGCTTCTTCCTGCAGCTTGCGCGCCACCGGATATTCCTGCGTGTAGACCACCAGGCCACTGGCGGCGCGCTCCAGCGGCGTCACCAATCGCAATCCGGCCAGCAGGCGCTTGAGGTAGCGCTGCGGCGACCGGTCGCCCTCCATGCGGTTGGCGGGCACGATCAGGTCGCGGGCCGAGCCCGGTTCGTCGTTGGCATACACGCCCACGGGTTTGTGGACCAGGATGGTCACCGGCCGCAGCGTCTCCAGGCGCGCGCCGGGCAACAGGCTGACGGTCTGGCTCGCGCCGACCCGGAAACCGGGCTCCTCGACCACCTGCCCGTCCACCGCGATCCAGCCGCCTTCGATATAGCGTTCGGCGTCGGCGCGCGAGCACGATTGCTGGACCGCGACGCGCTTGGCCAGGCGTTCAGTGCCATCCGCCATCTTGTCGTCGGCGCTCATCGCTGCGGCCTCGCCGTCAGGAAATCAATGGAATGGGCGCTCAGGCGCGTGGCGGCCGGCGCGAAGCCGTGCGCGGTGAACGAGGCACAGGTGGGCCGGAGGTCGGCGGGCGAAGGCATCATGGATTAAGGCTGACTGCTGAAAGACCGGCGCGCGGATCACGGCAAGGGCTGGCGCGGCGGCCAGGTGCGCTTGCGGCTTGCGCGGCTGCAAGTGCCGGATGTTACGCCTTTTCTCGTCGCCGGATGGCTGCCGGGGGGAGGTTTGCCAAAGCCCGTCCGACGGGCTATAAGACCTCAGCTTAACTTCAGGTCAATTCATATGGCAAAGGTCGTGGCGATCGACTACACGCGCTCGTTGTCCGTCGGCGAAGTGGCCAAGCGCAGCGGCGTGGCCGTGTCGACGATCCACTTCTACGAGTCCAAGGGCCTGATCAAGGCGACCCGCAGCGAAGGCAACCAGCGGCGCTTTTCCGGCATCGTGCTGCGCTACATCGCCATCATCAAGGTCGCGCAGCGCACTGGCATACCCCTGGACGAGATCCGCGCCGCGCTGGGCGAGCTGCCGCCAGACAGCAAACTGACGGCGGCGCAGTGGAAAAGCCTGTCGGCGCGCTGGCGCCAGACGCTGGACGAACGCATCAAGCGGCTGACCCGCCTGCGCGATGAACTGGACAACTGCATCGGCTGCGGCTGCCTGTCGCTGCAGGACTGTCCGCTGCGCAATCCGAACGACGCGCTGGCCGCCGAAGGGCCGGGGCCGCGCATTCTTGAGCGTCCGTGATCGGCGGGCGCCGCCATGTTCCGGCGCGCTTGGCGGCCGTCCCCTTTCGCGGAGACGCCGCGCTCGCGCCGCCAACAGGCACGGCCAGGCCAGGTCCTCAGCCCTGGGCCAAGGCGGTCGACCCGTCCGGGCGCCGGATGGCCAGGCGCGACAGGAGCAGGATCAGGCTTGAAAGAAGCAGCATGCCCGCGATCAGGTAGTTTCCCGATATTGTGTCCCCCGTGCGGGACTTCAAATAGCCAAACACGGCCGGGAACACGGCGCCGCCAAGAATGCCGATGGAGGAGATGAACGCGATGCCCGCCGGCGCGATCTGCCGGGGGAGATAATCCGTCGCCACGACCGCCAGCAGCGGCCAGCCGGCGCTCAGGCTCAGGCCTGTGGCCACGATGGCCATCATCGAAGGCACGAAGCGTCCGCCAGCAAGCACGAAGCTCATCTGGCCCGCGGCGCCGATGAAGGTGAGCGCCAAGAAATACCAGTGCCGGTTCATGCAGCGGTCCGAGCGTCGCCCCGCCACGATGGCCCCCACGGCGCCGACCACGCTCGCCACCGAGGCGATGGCGCCAATCGATACCAGGTTCGTGACGCCCAGGTTCCTGATGAGGGTCGGCAACCAGAAACCCCAGGCGTAGACGGCGCCAAGCTCCAGGAACGTCGCCATGGCCAGCAGCCATATCGCGGGCATTCGGACGACCTGCATCAGCTCTTCGCGCACCGTGAGCTTGTGCTCGGTCGACCGGCACTGCCGCAGGTTCTCGGCGAGTCGTAGGCATTCCTGTTCGTTCAACCAGCCCCCCGGCGTCGGGCCGTTCTTGAGCACCGCCCAGACCACCATGCCCAATATGATGGCCGGGAGGCCTTGCGTCAGATAGACCCACTGCCAGCCTTCCAGGCCGCCAAGCTGGTGCAGATACTTCATGGTGGCGCCGCTGAGGGGGCCGGAGATGACGCCGGTCACCGCCGCTGCCGACGAGAACAGGGTAATCGCGCCGCCGCGCCGGGACGCCGGGAACCAGTAACTGAGATAGAGCACGACGCCGGGAAAGAAGCCGGCCTCGAAGACTCCCAGGAAGAATCTCACCACATAGAACTGCGCGGGCGTCCGGACGAAGGCCGTCGCCGCGGCGGTCAGTCCCCACAGCACCATGATGCGTACGAAGGTCTTGCGCGCGCCGATCCGCGCCATCAGCAGATTGCTCGGGACTTCCAGCAGGCAATACCCCACGAACATGATGCCTGCTCCGATACCGAACGCCGTATCGCTGAATCCCAGGGTATCCATCATTTGCAGCTTCGCGAAGCCGACATTCATGCGGTCCATGCAGGCCGCCATGTAACCCAGGAACAGGAGCGGCACGATTCGTAGGGTGACCTTGCGATAGAGCGCATCGTCGCAAGCGGAAGGATCAGTAATTTTGGACATGGCGGGACCTATGTATGGCTATCTGGGGAACAACAGGCGGCTGGGTTCAATGGTCTGCGTCAAAGGGGAACGAGATAGCGCTTGGCCAACAGGTACCAATACGCGCAGCCGATGGCGACGTTGTCGTCGTTGAAGTCGTAATTCGGGTTGTGGATCGTGTTGCCGCCCTTGGATCCAATGGAGCCGTTGCCGATGAAGAGATAGCAACCGGGCTTCTTTTCCAGCATGTAGGCGAAGTCTTCGCTGCCCATGGCCACGGGACGCTCCAGATCCACCTGCTCCGCGCCGATCAGCTCCAGCGCGACAGACTTGGCGAAATCCGTTTCCCTGCCCGTATTGACCACGGAGGGGTAGCCCCGGAAGTAGTCGACGTGCGCCACACAGCCATAGCTGTTGGCCTGGCCGTGGGCGATTTCGCGAATGCGCTCCTCCAGCAGCGAACGCACGGCCGGATCCAATGCGCGTATGCTCAGGCCCAGAACGGCATCCTGGGGGATGACGTTGTATGCGCCGTCGGTCCGCGACTCGCCGGCATGCATCATGCCGACGCTGATCACTGCGTTGCCGACGGGTCCGACATTGCGGGAAACGATGGTCTGCAATGCCATCACCAGGCTGGCCATCGCCACGGTCGGATCTATCGTTCGCTCGGGTTTGGCCGCGTGCCCGCCCACGCCCTCCAGGCGGATGGTGGCCCTGTCGCTGGATGCCATGGCCGGCCCTTCGCGAAACTGCAGCCGGCCTTGGGCGACGCCCGGCGCGTTGTGCATGGCATAGACCGCGTCGACGGGGTACTTGTCAAAGAGACCGTCCTCGATCATCCGCGCGGCGCCGCTGCGCGGCCCCCCGGCTTCTTCCGCCGGCTGGAAAATCAAGGTCAGGGTTCCGCTCCAGGCGGTATCGCTGGCAAGCGCCTGTGCCGCCGCCAGGAGCATCGCCGTGTGGCCGTCGTGGCCGCAGGCATGCATCACGCCCCTGGACTGGCTGACCCATGAATAGGCGTTTTTTTCTTCGATGGGCAAGGCATCCATGTCGGCGCGTATGCCGATATGCCGCGAGCCATTGCCGCGCCTGAGCTGCCCCACCACACCGGTGCCGCCGATGCCCAGCTCCACCGTGTAGCCCATGCGGGCAAGGCGTTTCGCCACGATGTCGCTGGTTCGATGCTCGGCAAAACTCAGTTCGGGATGCTGATGCAGATCTCTTCTAAGATCGATGAAGTCCTGCACATCGGTGCCCAGGGACTTTAGGAATGCGTCCATTTATCGCTCGCCATGGTTGAAGGTCGTCCTGAGATCGGGACGTTGAAGGGAACAGTGATGCTGTTGAAAATGCGGCGCCTCGGCCCATGCAACCCGCCACGAGCGATGCGAAGCCGGGATGTTAGAAGCGCGGCCGACGCCAGTCCCTAGGGAAAAATAGGATGCCGGGGTTGGCATGCCAACCGACGGTTTGCATCGTCGACGCTTGCGCGGCGCGGCCTGCGGATGTAGGCGGATGTATGGGGGAACGCGTCAGTGATCGGAGCGCGTCACGGCCATGAAGGAACGGCGTATTGCCGGATCCTCCGAGTTATGGCCTTGCTCGATCACGCTCATGAGGCAATCGATGAAGTCCCGCGCCGCGCCGCTCAGGGCGAAGTTGTGCTTGGTCAGCAGCGCGATCGTCTGTTCCGGAATTTCTTCGCGCAGGGTCAGCGGATGCAATATCCGCGCCTTCTCTGCCTCGATCAACGGCCATGGACTGATCGTCAGCATGTCCGTGGTTCTGACGATGGCGCCGACCACCTGGGCAGACCGCGCGTAATGCAGCCGGACCGGCTGGGAGGCCGCCAGGACGCGGCGCCACAAGCGCTGGACGCCCGGGGTATGGTGTTCTATTTCGCCGATCAGCACCCAGTCCTGGCCGGCCAGCTCCTCCAGCTCCCGCGCATTCGACAAGGGGTGTCCTGGCCGGCAGGACACCGTGATGCTGTAGTCGAGCAAGGGGCGTACCGTGAATTCCGCCACGTCCGACGGCGGCGCAACGCCGATCGCCATGTCGAGGGTGCCATCGCGCAGCGCGCTGTATTCGGCTCCGATGAGCTCGTGGATATCGAAGCGCACATCGGGGCGGCGCCGGATGAGCAAATGGAGGGTCGGCCCGAGCAGAACGCGCGCGACCCATGGCGTGACGCCGATCGTGATGCGCGTCGTCGTTCCGCCGCGCAGCGTCGCCAGGGTTTGATCCACGGCGTCCAGCTGTCCCAGCACCTGGCGCGCATGGGTCAGCAGGGCCTTGCCGGCATCGGTCAGCAGCATGCCGGCGGCGCCGCGCTGGAATAGCGGCAGGCCGGCCAGATTTTCCAGATCGATCAGGCCGCGGCTGACGGCCGTAGAACTCACTCGCAAAGTCAGCGCCGCGGAACGCACGCTGCCTCGTCCGGCCACCGCCGCAAGGTACTGCAGATGATGCAGCTTGATCGTCATGGATTCTTTCTGGCCGCGTGCCTGCGCGACATGACCGTGCCTGTCAGTCCGGGAGGAGGCTGTCGATCTCCCGGTCGCTGTTGCCGGCGACGCCCGGTCGTCTGTTTGTCCGGGCGGCGTCGGAGAAGTATGAGGATGGCGCGCCCGCCTTGGCTGGCTGCGTCGAGCGCTCATCTTCCGCGGCATGCCTGCCCATAGAAATCAGACAAATCTGAAAGTAATTCGCGGCTTGCCCGCCTCTCCGGCTCAGTCGCTCCCCTGCCCGGTCGCCATTTCCGGAGCGGCCGGCGCCGGCGTGGTCAGCATCATCAGATGCCGGGTCAGCGCGGCCAGTTGCCCATCCTGCTCCCGGATCCGGGCCTGCAGCTCGGCCGTCTGAGTCTGCGCCGCGCTGCGTAGCTGTTCCAGGCTCTCTTCCCGCGCCCTCGCGCTCCCGGCCGCCAGTTCCGCCGCCGAGTGCGCCGCGGCCAGTTCCGCCTCCAGCCTTGTCAGCCGTGCCGCCTGTTCGGCAAACCGGGCCTGGGCCTCGCGTTCCCCGGTCTGCTGGCGTTCCCCGGCGCGTAGCAGCTCTGCCTCCAGCGCGGCCGTCTTGCGTTGGCTCGCCGCGACGGCCTCGTCCAGCTTGGACTGCAGGCGCTTGGCGGCGCTGCGTTCCGCGTCCAGTTCGTTGAGCCAGCGGCGTTCATGCGCGGCGTGGCGGGATTCGAGCGCGGATTGGGCCTGCGCATGCGCGTCGCGGGCTTGTTCCGCCTGCGCCTGCAGCGCCTGTTCCGCCGCGCGGGATTCGGCCAGCTGGGCCTGCGCGGCATCCCACTGGGCATCACGCTGGCGCAACTGCGCCTCGGCCGCGCGCAGGCGCGACTCGGCCGCTTCGAGCTGTGTGCCGGCCACGGCCAGGCTCAGCCGCATGTCGTCTTCCCGCGCCGCCAGCGCCAGGGCATGCTGGCGCAGGCGTTCGGCTTCGTCGGCATTGGCCTGCCGCTGCGCCGCCAGTTCGGCTTGCGCGTCGCGCTGGGCGGCGGTCTGTTCCGCGCGCGCCAGCTCCAGCGCGGCGTCCCATAGACGCGCCGCCGCCTGCGCGACCGGATCGGGCACGGCCTCCTGGCTGGCGAAGGCGCGCGGATCGCGGATGCGCGCGCCCAGCGCCTTGAACCAGGTCTCCAGATAGGGGCTGACGGTGTTGGGCGAGCCCCGGCCGATCTTCTGCCGCACTCTTTCGATGGTGGGGCGCGCGCCTTCCAGCAGCAGCGCGTCCGCCGCCGTCCAGACGTCTGATTCCGTGATTCCGGTGGCCATAGTGATCTCGTTCGGTGTTTTTGCCTTGCGCAGGGCTGGAATTACTCACGATAATGGCTCGTCCCCGGCCGACGACTGGGCCGACGCGCTCGCCGAACAATCCCGCGCCAATCCGCCCACCCAGGCCGACGGCCTGAAGCCGCAGGAACCGCAGGACGATTGGGCCGCCGCCATGGCCGAACAGACCGCCGCGGCGCCCGCCGCCGCTGCCGCCCCGGCGCCGGCGCCAGCCCCCGCTCCGGCCCAGCCCGCCGCGCAGCCGGCCGCCCAATCGGTGTTCAAGCCGCTGTCCGGCACCACCACGGGCGCAGGCACCGACATCGACCTGATCATGGACGTGCCCGTCCAGCTCACCGTCGAACTGGGACGCACCCGACTGACCATCAAGAACCTGCTGCAGCTGGGCCAGGGCTCGGTGGTGGAACTCGACGGCCTGGCCGGCGAGCCCATGGACATCTTCGTCAACGGCTATCTGATCGCCCAGGGCGAAGTCGTGGTGGTGGAAGACAAGTACGGCATCCGCCTGACCGACATCATCACGCCGTCCGAGCGCATCAACCGCCTGAACAACCGCCGTTGACCAGCGGGCAGGCCATCATGACCGAATCCGCCCTGCTGCGCGTCATCATCGGCCTGGTGCTGGTGGTGGCGGCCATCCTGGCCTCGGCCTGGCTGGCCCGGCGCGCCGGGCTGGTGCAGCGCGGCGGCGGCAACCTGCTCAAGCAGGTTGCCGCCCTGCCGCTGGGCGCCCGCCAGAGCGTCGTGGTCATCGAAGTGGACAAGACCTGGCTGGTGGTGGGCGTGAGCCCGAACCAGCTCACCACCCTGCACACCATGCCTGCCGGCGAGCTGCCCGAAGGCGCTTCCCTGCCCGCCTCGGCCTTCGCGGCCAAGCTGGGCCAGGCGCTCAAGCGCCGCTAGCCCGCGACCCTCATGAATTTCCTCAGACGCATGACCTCCTCCCGCGCCGGGCGCGGCATGCTGCCCATGCTCGGCGCCGCGGCGCTGCTGGGGCTGGCGCTGTTCCCGGCCGGCGTCGTGGCCCAGGCCACCCTGCCCGCCCTGACCGCCACGCCAGGCCCGAACGGCTCCGAGACGTACTCGCTCAGCATGCAGACCATGCTGCTGATGACCTCGTTGTCGTTCCTGCCGGCGGCGCTGCTGATGATGACGGGCTTCACCCGCATCATCATCGTGCTGGGCCTGCTGCGCAGCGCCATGGGCACGGCGATGTCGCCGCCCAACCACGTGCTGATCGGGCTGGCGCTGTTCCTGACCTTCTACACCATGTCGCCGGTGTTCGACAAAATCTACGCCGACGCCTACAAGCCGCTGTCCGAGGGCTCGATCCAGTTCGAGACCGCCGTGGAGCGCGCCGCCGGACCGCTGCGCACCTTCATGCTGCACCAGACCCGCGAGAACGACCTGGCGCTGTTTGCCAACCTGGCCAAGCAGCCCGCGCTGGAGGATCCCTCGCAGGTGCCGTTGAAGATCCTGGTGCCGGCCTTCATCACCAGCGAACTCAAGACCGCGTTCCAGATCGGCTTCACCATCTTCATTCCCTTCCTCATCATCGACCTGGTCGTGGCCAGCGTGCTGATGGCGCTGGGCATGATGATGGTGCCGCCGGTGACGGTGTCGCTGCCGTTCAAGCTGATGCTGTTCGTGCTGGCCGACGGCTGGCACCTGCTCATGGGCTCGCTGGCCCAGAGCTTCTACCAATAAGCCCGGAGGACCGCCATGACCGCTGAAACCGTCATGACCATGACCTACCAGGCGATGAAGATCGCGTTGGCGATGGCCGGCCCGCTACTGCTCGTCACGCTGGTCGTGGGCCTGGTCATCAGCATTTTCCAGGCCGCCACGCAGATTAACGAGATGACGCTGTCCTTCATCCCCAAGCTGCTGGCCATGTGCGGCGTGCTGGTGCTGCTGGGTCCGTGGCTGATCGGCCTCATGGTGGACTACATCCGCCAGCTCATCGGGCAGATCCCCGGCCTGGTGTCCTGACCGGCGCGGCCGCCGGCGCACCCATGATCGCGTTCACACTCGAACAGCTCAACGGCTGGATCGGCCAGTTCATCTGGCCGTTCGTGCGCATCCTGGCGCTGGTGGCCACCGCGCCGCTGTTTTCCGAATCCGCCGTGCCGGTGAAGGTCAAGGTCGGCTTGTCCTTCGTGCTGGCGGCCGCCATCGGCCCGACGCTGGACCCCATGCCGCCCGTGGCCCCCGGCTCCTACGCCGGACTCTGGATGGTGATGCAGCAGGTGCTGACCGGCATCGCGCTGGGCTTCACCATGCGCATCGTGTTCGCCTCGGTGCAGACGGCCGGCGAGTTCATCGGCCTGCAGATGGGTCTGTCCTTCGCATCTTTTTTCGATCCCGGCACCGGCGCCAATACGGCGGTGCTGTCGCGCATGCTCAACGTCATCGCCATGTTGACCTTCCTGGCGCTTGACGGACACCTGCTGGTGCTGGCGGCGCTGGTGCGTTCCTTCGACACCCTGCCCATCGCGCAGATCCAGCTGCACCAGAACGGCTGGGGCGTGGTGGTCGAATGGGGCAAGACCATCTTCGTGTCCGGCCTGCTGCTGGCGCTGCCGCTGATCTGCGCACTGCTGACCATCAACCTGGCCATGGGCATCCTCAACCGCGCCGCGCAGCAGCTGTCGGTGTTCTCGGTGGGTTTTCCCGTGACCCTGATCGTGGGCGTCACCGTGCTCACCGTGGTGCTGCCCCATGCCGGGCCCTTCCTGGAATCGCTGTTCGAATCCGGCCTCTCGGCCATGAGCCGAGTGGTAGACGGATTAGCCGGAGGCTAATCCGGAGTGGAGCCCCCCCGGAGCGCTTGCGCGCTTCCCCCCAGGGGGCGCCGCTACGGACCGGCGGAGCCGGATCCGTGCGGCCCCGGTCTGGGAAGACTGAGGCAGATTGCGAGACTGCCCGTCATGGCCGCCCCTTCCAAGCCGGCACGGCCAAGCCATCCCCTCAAGGCTGGCCGGTCAGGCGGAAGACACGGATCGTTTCACGCAGCGAGCCGGACTGTTCGCCCAGCTGCATGACCGCGCCGCCCAGCTCCTGCACCAGCGAGGTGTTCTGCACCGTCATCACGTCCATCTGCGACACGGCCGTGTCGACCTGTTCGATGCCGCTGGACTGTTCCTGCGAGGCCTGCGAAATCTCGCCGATGATGTCCGTGACCCGGCGCACCGCCGCCACGATCTCTTCCATGGTCGCGCCCGCCTGCTCGGCCTGGGCCGAACCCTCGTTGACGCGGTCCACCGAGTCCTCGATCAGGCCCTTGATCTCCTTGGCCGCCTGCGCGCTCTTCTGCGCCAGATTGCGCACTTCGCCGGCCACGACGGCGAAGCCCTTGCCGGATTCGCCGGCGCGCGCCGCCTCGACCGCCGCGTTCAGCGCCAGGATGTTGGTCTGGAACGCAATGCCCTCGATGATGCTGACGATGTCGGCGATCTTGCGCGAGCTGTCCGAGATGCCATGCATGGTGTTGACCACCTGGCCGACGGCCACGCCGCCCCGGCGGGCCACGTCCATGCTGCTGGCGGCCAGCTGATTGGCCTGACGCGCATTGTCGGCATTCTGGCGCACGGTGGAGGTCAGCTGCTCCATGCTCGCCGCGGTCTGCTGCAAGGAGGCCGCCTGGCCCTCCGTGCGGCCGGCCAGTTCCTGGTTGCCGCGCGCGATGTGCACCGCCGCCTGGGTGGTGCCCTCGATGCCGCGATATACGTCCTGCGCGATGCCGATAAGGCTCTTGCGCATGACTTCCAGCGAGAACATCAGGCTGCCGATCTCGTCGTCGGACTCGGCCACGATCTGCGTGGTGAGATTGCCCGCGGCCACCTGGCGCGCCATGTTGGCGGCGTCCACCACCGGGCCCGTCACCGAACGCGACAGGCGCCAGCCCAGCAGGAAAACGGCCGCCACGCCCAGGCTCACCAGTGCGCAGCCGAAGCTGGCGCCGGTCGTGCTCAGCGCATCCCAGTTCGCCCGCAGGCCATAGACCCCCGCGCCCGCCACGAAGCCCGCCGACAGCAGCGCGTGACGCAGCATGCGGCTGCGCACGCCAGGGCGGAACGGATACGCCAGCACGTCGATGATGCGACGCCAGCCGGCGCGCACGGGCCGGCCCCGTCGGATGCGCACGCCGCGCGCGCGCCCCTCGCGGATACGGGCATAGAGCGCCTCCGCCATCTCGATCTGCTCGTCGGTGGGCCGCACCCGCACCGAGGAATACGCCACCACCTCGCCATTCTCGACGATGGGCGTGGCGTTGGCCAACACCCAGTAGTAGCCACCGTCCTTGCGGCGGTTCTTGACCAGCCCCAGCCAGGACTCGCCCGCCTGCAAGGTGCGCCACAAATCCTCGTAGGCCTGCGGCGGCATGTCCGGGTGACGGACGATGTTATGCGCCTTGCCGATCAGCTCTTCGCGGGAGAAGCCGCTGACCTCGATGAAGGCGGGATTGGCATAGAGAATCCGGCCTTTGGTGTCAGTGCGCGAGATGAGGTATTGATCCTCGCGCAGCTTGGTTTCCACATTGTGGACGGGAAGGTTCACTCGCACAGCCAGTCTCCTGTTGCTTCATACGGAGAAGAGCGATTCCATGACGGCAAGCACGCCGGGCCCGCGCGATGCGCAGGCCTGTCCCCGTCTGGTCCGTGAATCCGAAATGCCATCTTGCACCGCTTTCAGACGTCGAAACCTGTTTCACCGCCTATCTCCAGGCGTTATCGCAATTAACGGCTACTTTTTCGAAAACTTAACGTGCGCGGAATCAAACTATCGTCATTTTCCTGTGCTAGGGAAACCCGGCGATCCCGTGCCCGACATGCCGTTCCTGCCCATGCGCGGCATCACTCGGGCCGCCAACGCGACAACGGCGGCGCGCCCCGGACCCGGGACGTGCCGCCGTTGTCGCGTTGGCGGCCCGAGTG
>NZ_JCBANH010000109.1:0-21138 GCF_059760925.1 Achromobacter sp. 1011791174 | reverse complement strand
CGTTGCGTCCTGCTTGGCTTCGCGGCTCAGAAAACTGCTTGAACTGCGAAGGAGCGAGACTATAGCACAGAAATTTCGCTTGTCACACGGCGGTCGTAAAAAAGATGTTGGCTGCCGAGCGCAGGACGCAATCTGTGGCGAAATCGCTCCGGCTTCGCTGGTGTGTTGCGGCCAGCCTATATAGAGATGGCCCTGGTCTTGCCTCGCTCCTAACCCATTGCCTGAGGACTCCGGCGCCGGCTCCGCTTCTGACGCCGCGAAGCCCCGAGTGCGACGGACTTATTCGCCGCGGTCTGGCAGCCGCACTGGCGCCACCTCTTTATCCCTATATGTATAGGATGCGACGACACACCATATATATAGAAGACCGCGCCACCCGCTCAGGGCACCCGGATCAGAACGAACCGATCAGCCCTGTCTTCCGAGCGGCAGCACAGTACGACCTGGTTCAAACGGACACCTGCAACCGTCACCCGCCCACACCCGTCGACGTCCCTTTTCCGACGTCCCTTTTCCGAGGACCGTGAATCAGGGCGCCCCTTCTCCCTTCTCCCTCCAACGCGCCCCTCTGTGCAAAACAGGATTCGAACACCTGCCCGCAGCCACCATTCCGTGCCACCCGCCCCCAGCTTCGTCAACGAGAACGCCCCGTCTCGACTTGCCTGCCCCGGCGGTACGTTTACTATTCGCCTTGTAAGCCGCCCACCCAACTCAATGGAGACGACCGCCCCATGCCCACTGCCACCGCAATGAGCGAAGACATCCTGATCAATGTCCCCCCGTTCGAGACCCGCGTCGCGCTGGTCGAGCAGGGAGCGGTGCAGGAACTGCATGTCGAGCGCAGCATCCAGCGCGGCCATGTAGGCAATATTTACCTGGGCCGTGTGGTCCGCGTGCTGCCGGGCATGCAAAGCGCATTCATCGACATCGGGCTGGAACGCGCGGCATTCATCCATATCGCAGACCTGCGGGAGAACCGGGGCGAGCGCAGCCAGGGGCTGCCGCCCACGCCGATCGAAAAACTGCTGTTCGAAGGACAGACCATCATGGTCCAGGTGGTCAAGGACCCCCTGGGCACCAAGGGCGCGCGGCTGTCCACGCAGATCAGCATGGCCGGCCGCATGCTGGTCTATCTGCCGCATGATCCGCATATCGGCATCTCCCAGAAGATCGATTCCGAGACCGAGCGCACGCAGCTGCGCGAACGCTTGCAGGCGTTGATGCCCGAAGGGGAGAAAGGCGGCTTCATCGTCCGCACCCAGGCTGAAGGCGCCAACGACGACGAACTGAACGCGGACGTGGCCTATCTGCGCAAGCTGTGGACCAGCGTGCAGGCGCTGGCGCGCACGCAGCCCGCCCCCGCCCTGCTGCACCAGGACCTGACGCTGGCGCAGCGCGTGCTGCGCGACATGGTCGGTCCGAACACCGGCACCATCCTGGTGGACTCTCGCACCACCACCGCGTCCATGCTGGAATGGGCGCGCACCTATACGCCGTCGGTGGTGGAGCGGGTGCGTCACTACAGCGGCGAACGCCCGCTGTTCGATACCGCGAACGTGGACGAGGAAATCGCGCGCGCGCTGTCGCGGCGCGTGGACCTGAAGTCCGGCGGCTACCTGATCATCGACCAGACCGAGGCGCTGACCACGGTCGACGTGAACACGGGCGGATTCGTCGGCGGCCGGAATTTCGACGACACCATCTTCAAGACGAACCTGGAGGCCGCGCAAGCCATCGCGCGCCAGCTGCGGCTGCGCAATCTGGGCGGCATCGTGATCCTGGACTTCATCGACATGGAAGAGCAGGAGCACCGCGACACCGTGCTGGCCGAGCTGAAGAAGGCGCTTTCACGCGACCGCACCCGCATGACCGTCAACGGCTTCACGCAGCTGGGCCTGGTGGAGATGACGCGCAAGCGGACCCGCGATTCGCTGGCGCACCAGCTCTGCGAACCCTGCCCCATGTGCGAGGCGCGCGGCAACGTGCGCACGCCGCGCACGGTCTGCTACGAGATCCTGCGCGAAATCCTGCGCGAGGCGCGGCAGTTCAATCCCAAGGAGTTCCGCATCCTCGCCTCGCAGGAAGTGGTGGATCTCTTCCTGGAAGAGGAAAGCCAGCACCTGGCCATGCTGGGAGATTTCGTGGGCAAGCGCGTGTCGCTGGAAGTGGAAAGCACGTATACGCAAGAGAAGTACGACATAATTCTTGTCTGATACTCCGGACTTCTCACCACATATCATTGCCCCTCTGAAAGCCGCATGAATCCTTGCGGCTTTCTTTCTTGGCTTCTCACGAGTTATCCTCCCAGCTCACGAAAAATGGGTAGCTAGATGGGTAGCCAAGCCGCCCAGCTACCCAAGACCGGGGACACCATGGCGACGAAGCGCGCATTGCAAGGCCTGTTGACCGACGTCCAGATCAAGAGCTGGATCCGCGCCGGCGCGCCTCTGGCCAAGTCCGACGGCGGCGGCCTGACGTTCACCCTTTCCAAGGCGGGCACCGCAGCCTGGGTGCTGCGCTACCGCATGCCCGGCCGGCGCGCCGAGGCCACCATCGGCAACTACCCGGATATCACCCTGGCCGAAGCGCGAAAGGAGGCCGGCCGGCTGCGCGCCCTGATAGACGGCGGCAAGGACCCTGCAGCCGAGAAGCGCGAGGCCAAGCAGAAGGCCCGGGCCGCCAAGACCATCGACTGGCTGGTCGACGACTATCGCGCCAAGGTGCTGCGCCACCTGGCGCCCAACAGCCAGAAGCTGTACGAGCGCCAGCTGCGCCGGATCGAGAAGGCTTGGCGCGGCCGCGCTGTCGATGGTGTCGCGCCTGGCGACGTCATCGACATCATCCGCAAGACGAAAGATGGATTCGCAAGCACGAAGGGCTGGCGCGAAACGGAAGCGCTATACATCGTTACCCGCGAAGTGTTCAAACATGGCGCCGGCCAGCACATCATCCAGGTCAACCCAGCGATGGGAATCAGCCTGGAGTCCCTGATTGGCAAGAGGCCCAAAGCCAAAGCGCGCCTCATGTTGACCGACGACGAGCTGGCCCTGGTCATGCGCGGCGCCGGCATGAACCGCCAAAACCAGCTCAGCATGTGGATCATCGTGGCCACATGCGTGCGAGTGTCCGAGTTCTCCACCACGCTGCGCGAGCACGTCCGCACTGACCAGCACACGATCAAGCGCCTTGGCTCCGGCATGTGGCACATCCCTGCGTCAAAAACAGGGCCCGCGACGGATATCCCTCTGGCGCCGGCCGTCGTGGCGTGGTTCCGCGAGCTGGACGCGCTGGCGCTGAACTCACGCTACATCGTCCCGGCACGCACGGTGGCGCGGCTCAAGAAGCACGGCGGCGACGCCCCTATCGGCAAGGATGCGGTCTGGGGGGCCATCGACTACTGGTTCGAGTACGCCAAGCCTGACGTCCGCCGCTTTACGCCGCATGATCTACGGTCGACCGCGAAATCCCACATGCGCGCCCTGGGCGTTGGCAGGGACATTTCCGAAATGTGCTTGAACCACAAGCTCAAGGGCATCGAGGGGATCTACGACCAGTACAGCTACTGGAAGGAACGGCGCGAGGCGCTGGCACTATGGGCAGGCCACCTGATTGAGTGCCGCGGCGGGGAAGCCGTGGCGGCCAGCGGCGCCCGCAATGCTGTGGCTTCCCTCCACGCAGCGCGCTGACCGGGCCTATACTGGGCCTCCATCCCTGGAGGCGCCGTCAAACTCGAATCGCCCCTCCCCGCTTTGCCCAGGATTTTTCCACCCAACTGGCGAACGCAATCAGAGGTCGTTCGATGATCTGGAAGCTAACGAGGCCCGCCAGCAACGATGCCCCCGCAGCCGCCCAGCGCCAGGCCTCGAGGGAACCACCCACGTAGTAGGCTGCCGTCCCGATCCAAGGCAGGACAAGCCAGTGCACCAGGTAGATTGAGAACGAGGCGTTGCCGATTCCCACCAACCAGCGGGGAAATTTCAGGCCGTTGTACTCCAAGGAAACCAGACCCGAGATCAGAGCGCCGAAACCGAAGCTCAGCAACAAGGCAATGTAGAAAGATCCGAAGTTAAAGACTTGGTACAAATTGAGATAGCCAAGCCCTAGCATCACAGCAGCAACACACATCATCACAAACGGATTGGCCTTGCGCATCCAGTACGCTGCGATGCCCGCAGCGAAGTATATTTGCCCGTCGTAAAACAGGTGGTAGTCCCACCCTTTGTGAAACCGGCCAACGAACCAGGCCGCGACCAATGCAATGAACAAGCCGCGCACGCGCACAAATGGGACGATCAGGGCCGCCAACGCGTAGAAGATCACTTCGTGTTCGAGAGACCAGCCCGGCGCGATGAACGGGTGGTCTTTCTGCGGGAAAATGAGAAAGCTCTTGAGCAGCCCAATGTTCCCTAGTTGCTCGAGATCGTACTGGAAGAAGCGGTCGGTATAGTTGAACAGCAACCCCAACCCCATCACGATCCAATATAGGGGGACGATACGCCATGCACGCTTGAGCAAGAAGGTACCTGGGTTGAATTCGCTCTTGCTCACGACATGGCAAATGATGAACCCAGATATACAGAAAAACAGGTTCACACCCAAACCACCATTGTCGCTGATACCGGGGATATACCAGAGATCTTTGGCCCAGTACACAGCGATGCGTGCATGCATCAGCATAACCATGAGCGCGGCCACTGCGCGCAGCGCTTGGATGGATTGAAATTTCATTGTTGTACGTATGTCGCCGGATTTTTCACGGCGACATAATAGCCGGCTGCTGCGCGTTGGCCTAGTTCCGTACGCTCAGACTGTCGTATGCGCGCTCGCATGTCAGTCCGGCGACGCGGGCGCGGTCTGCAATTCTCGCAAGCGCTGCAGCTCGATCGATAGCGCGGCCGAGCATGTAGGCGAGCAGATCGATGGCAGCGGCTCCTGACGGGCCTCCGCTGGCAAGGGTGGCGTCTCGGGCGACTGCGGAGCGAGCCAGCGTGTTTGCACGGGCGCGCAAGCGGTCACGCTCATCACGAACGCCAGCAGCGTCAGCAGCCGCAGCAGCGGCCAGGGTCTGGGCATCATCACGGGCTTTCTCCATGGCGGCAGTACGCCGCCTCTCCTCGGTTCGGGCCGCTTCGACCGCGGCCACGGTCGCCTGGGCCTGGGCGTCGTTCTCTTCGGCCTGCTGGCGCTGCAGCTCGGCAATCTCCGCGCCGTAGCGCCAGCCCTGGGCCGTCCAGGCCACGACGGCACCCACGATGGCCACCGCCGCGTAACCGCGCCAGCCTGCCAGCACGCCGGCGGCGCGTCCCATAGCGCTCACGGCTGTACCTCGGCCACGGCCTGGGCATACAGCGCCGGCCACGTCTGCGGATGCGGTTTTCCCGGACGCCAGGTGCGCAAGTACAGCGCGAGGGCCGCATCGGCATCGCCGACGGCCGGCAGCTTGCCCGGGTCCGTCCACAGCAGCAGCCGCGCAAGACCGGCGGCCAGGATGTCGTCGTATTCCAGCGCGCCGTAGATCGCGCCCGGATCGCATGCCACGCTGCGGGCCTTGCACAACGTCACCAGGTGGTCCTTGCTCGCCGGGTGCAGGTAGACGCCCCACACGCCGCCGCGCGACGAGCGGCTGCCTTTCTCAAATTGCCAGAAGCCGCGCGCCGGGCCGCCGATCTGCCGGCGATGCACGAAGCGGCTTTCCTGCAGGCCGATCGCCAGCAGCATGACGCGCGCGGCCGGCGTGTACATGGCGGCCGGCAGCAGGGCCAGCGCAGGGTTGATCGCCGTCGAAGTGATTTCGGTCAGATTCATCATTGCCTCACACTCACAATGCACGCAACATTGCCTTGCGCGCGATAAACGAGGACCGCCAGCAAGAGCGCCACAACGGTCTGCCACACGGTCACCTGCTCATGCTGGACAAGCACGTCCAGCGCCTGGCCGCCCGTGCCGACGATCAGCATGTAGGCCACCCAGGACATGCCGCGCCGGAACCGCGCGCCGTTGCGCCTGTAGAGCAGCAGTCGCCCGGCCGATGCGAGATTGGCCGCCACAAAAAGAAAGGCCACCAGAACGTGGTGGCCTGATGCGATCACTTCTGCAGGTTGCATGTCAGCCCCCTTTCCTGAAGACCGAAAAATCCAACGTCTTGATCTTCTCGATTGCCGTCAGCGCCGCCGTGACGACGAGCGCCGCCGCACCGAATGCAGCGATCGCGGTTTCTTTGATCGGAGTAAGCCCGACCACGTCAGGGGCCGCCAGATAGCCGATCACGAATGAAATCGCCCAATAGGCCAGCCGCGCCAGCGCGCCCCCCTCCTTCCGCGAGACTACGAACAGCGACGCGCCGGCGAAGGCGCCAATCAGCGCATTCCCGTCTATCCCCGGCAACAGTCCAGCGAGCGTCACGCCCGCCGCCGCTGCCGCAACAACACCCGTGCTTGCAGGTCCTGCCATTGGTCCTCCCGACCGAAAAAATCCGCCCGAAGGCGGCATAAAATACGGCAGAGTTTTCAAAAAATGCTGCCTTGAGCTATCTAAATGCCCCCCCGGACACCATCATTTCAGAAACTTACCGAACTAGAGTCTGCTCAACTCGACTCTGTGCGCGGCGCATCCGCGCTCATCGTTGCGATCGCTCACGCCAATCAGACGATCATTGCGCCGATGCATGCTGGGGCTAGTCTTGCACTTGGGTTTGCCGCGCAGGCATCTGTGATGGTGTTCTTTGTCCTCAGCGGCTTCCTCATCGGCAAATCGATAAATGGCAATCTGAATCGTCATAACGGTCGCTTCGCGATCGGTCAATATGCCATCGATCGGGTGTTACGAATTTGGCCGCCATTGCTGCTTGCGCTACTGTTGATCGTAGCGATGCAGCACTTGTCGCCATTCGTTTTCCCCAGTGGCTCATCGTCCTTCCTACAGTCACCCGGAGAAAGCCCAGCACGCACTGGTCTAACTTACACGGCCTCTGAAATCCTCGGTGCCGCACTTGGCCTAAATGGATACCTCACAGATACGCCCACAGCAAACGGGCCGCTCTGGAGCTTATCGATTGAGATCTGGTATTACGCGCTCGCCGCAATCGTTGCTCTCCCGCGAGGATGGTGGCGCCTGCTTGCGGTACCCGTTGCGGCCGGACTCATGCAGTTGGCACAAAACAATAGCCAGTTTTTCTACTATCTTCCGGTTTGGGCTGCCGGCTATGTTGTCGCCATTCTTCATGATCGGCGAGTATTTCCGTCGCTATCGATCATCCTCATAGCGATAGCGGGCTGCCTTACAGCAGCGGCATGGAATGGCTATCAATCTTCCACGATCATCGACGGCAAACTATCCTGGCTAGCGCTTGTCAGGTTCAACGTATTTTTCGGCTTTGCAGCTTGCGGGCTTCTCATGCTCTTGCTTCAAGGCCGACTGCGCATTTCAACCGCTGCGCGCTCAAGTGCTGCATACGCATATACGTTGTACGTCATACACTTCCCCTTACTGCTGTTCATCTACGGCGTTTTTCAACCATGGATAAGGCAGGGGATGCTGCAGAGCATTGCAATTGCAGTTGGATCTGTTCTAGCTATCGTCGTACTGTCCCGGACGCTTTCTCGCGTAGTTGAAAACAAGCGCCTCCTACAGAGATTGCTACAAATCAGGCCGGCGCCTGTGGCCAATCAATAGCCTTCGGAAAGCCGGCCTGCTGCGATACTCGGCTCACACAAACGCGGTAACTTTGCCACCTAGTCAGCAGTTGCTGTTCGGCATCGGTGACCATCGACAAATCCACCGCATCCTGCAATGGAGCAATCCTTACAGCTGCGGCCGCGAGCAGCTGATCACGATGTGCGAAAGCCGCTGCCGCCAACTGCGCGTCTGTGGGCGGCGGAGTTGGGCGCTTCTCGATCAGACCACTACTGCGGTCGAGCATCCAAATGCCGTCCAACTCATTGATTGTCGATACAAATAGCTCGTCGCTGACTGAGACCGCATCGGGCGGGATGTCGTCGCCATTGATAAGGCTGTCGTAGCGGGCAGTCAGTGCCCCGTCCACTGCAAAAGCGATGAACTTCGTCATGTCCTAATCTCCAATAGCGATATAGTTAACCGTCCCGAATAGTCCACTTGTTGTAGACAGATAAAACGTTCCCCCGCTAACTGTCGTTGCGGCGCTGGACGATGCCACTGCCCCTCCCCCACTGCTGTGTGAACAAACAACACGGCGGCATGCTGTTGGAAAAGACACAGGCCACGTCGTGTATACCCCCGAGGAATTTGCGTCCACCGCACCCCACTGAATGATCAGGCCACCTGGGAGCTTTTGATAGCCCGAAGTTCCAAATAGCTGGTTCGCCCCTTTCAGAGAGTCGGCCAACTTCTTCGGCGTCAACAGCACCGAATCGTCGCTTGACGCCTGAGCTTGAGCAGTCGACGCCACCTGAGACTGCAAGTACGCCCGCAGGGCTGCAATGAAGTCAGCTTTCAGGCCAGGGATATCCCCATCGTCCAATACATCGATGCCGCTTGTATCTGCGATGAATTGGCCAAGCATGGCGGCGGCGAAGGACACCTGACGCCAAACGGTATTCAGCTCTTTCGATTTCGCAACACCCGACTGAAAGCCTCCTGCGCGGGTTGCGAGAGACTGATATTCCGCGGGCGACAGTACGTTGGCGCCGGCCGCAGTACCGAAGGGGAGAATCTGATTGGTAGCCACGATTTTTCCTTGGTGGGCCGGCGATCAACCGGCATGCAGCACACCCCAGAGCCCGCTTTCGAACCCAGAGATGTACTTGTTCTGAACATCGAACCCGAAGAGAGGACCATCTTCATCGGGCACCACGTAATAGTTGATGCGCACGCCTTCCGGCCTCACGGGGATATATCCGCCGGTCAGGAGCGCGAGAAAGATTGCTGAGGGGCGCTCACCGGAGACCCCGATGTCCATCGACATGTCGCCATTGTCTTGAATGAACACATGCGTGCCATCTCCGAAAATCAGCTGCAGAATGGGTGCCGAACCGTTCAGTGTTCCGTCCCAGTGGTTCGCCGCGATCTTGGCTCTGATCAGCAGCCGGTAGGTCTCGTCGTCGAGCGTCGTCACGCCGGAATCTGGATCGAATGGCCCTTGCCAGACCCCCTCATCAGCTCCCAGGCCAAAGGTGTCGAGAGAAAAGTAGACTCCGACCAGCGGCGTTCGGACATGGCGCGATATCCCGACCCACAGCCCGATTGCATCGAGTTGAGTGCCGATTGCAATGTCCAGGTCGAAGGCCGCGATCAAGTCGGTGAACACTTCTTGGGCGTTGACGAAGCACTGCGAGACGCCGCCCACCATACCGTTGAACTTGGGCTTGTCCCGATGGAAAGCCGTCACGAGCCCCAGGTACTTCTCCAGGTCAGCCATTTAAATCACCGTCAGGGCTATGGCCGCAGGCGTCACCCCCGCCGCGGCGTTGAATGCCAGAGGCACGTCAGGCGTACCCGTGCCGCCAGGGCCCGACAGCGTCAACGACACCAGCTTATAGACGACACCTCCCCCAACTGAATTGGCGGCCGTGATTGCGTCGCCCCATTCGACGGATCCGCTCAAACCTCCCCCGATGGCCGCCGCGTTCACGTATGCAACCACCGCGTCCTTGATCTGGCCACCGACCGCTGTCGTGTAGCCGGTCAGCGCTTTGATCGTCAGGGCAGCGGTGATGGGCGCAGCGACGGGCCGGAAAAAGTGGATCGGATGCGCGATGCCGTAGATGTCGGTGACGACTTCCGTGGTTGTTCCGAAGGTCCCCGTTCCAGGCGTTTTCTTGGCGGCGATTGCGCTGGCAATGGCCATTGCGTCGCCGCCGTCCACCACTAGGCTGATGCTGTGTGACGGAATGCCGTGGGCGTCCGTCGCGTTCGTGTCGTTCTCGTAGGCCCGATAGCGCGCCACACCAGCAATCGACGCCACAGCCCCTACCGTGCCTTCCAGCACGGTGCGCGACGGTAGCGCCACCGAGACAGCTTGCCGGACGCGCAACGCGGCGTCGCTTTCGACCGGCGCGCCGGGTGTGGCCGCGGCCGGGTTGCTCACCGACTGCCAGCCCAGCGTCGGAGTACCGATCTGCGTGATCGTACCGGCCGCCGCCGAAACGGCGCCCTGCTGCGCGCTAGAGGCCGTAACGGTGACCTCTCCCGCCGGCGGGATGACCACCACCGCGGGAAGCGCCCACTGCTGCTGATTCGCATCCTTCGCGATGCCGTTGACGATCGTGGTTCCCGCCTGCCCCACAATGCGCAGATCGACTGTCGACGCACTAGCCTGGGCCCGCTTGATGCCGTTGATCTTCACGTTGCTCGACAGCCCTTCGCCGATCCCCTTCGCCGGCGAGAACGAGTTGTAAACCTGAACCGCGACCGTGTTCGTGTCGTTGATCGCAGACGCCAGAATCGCCAGAAATTGCCCGTCCTGGCTGTCTGCACCCAGGTACACGTCAGCCCCGTAGATCGCGCGAAATTGCGTCTGCAGGTAGTCCAAGACATCCGCATAGGTCGGCGCATGGATGCCGGTCGCGTCCACCGTCGGCGCCGTAGTCGTGATGGCCATCAAATCCTCGCCTGCACTGTGGTCTGTCCGTAGACCGTGTTGATCGTCGCCGCGATGGCCACCTGCCGCGCATCGGTATCCAGGTCGCTGCTGTAGCTCACCAGCTCGATTACCCCCGGCGTCCCGAGGATGCGCTGGCGAATCGCCGCGTCATAGGTCGCTCGCGTGTTCTTGCCCAGCACTTCCGTCATCCACGGCGTCCCGTCCGTCGTGTCCAGAAACCACTCCCCACGGAACAGCATCAGCCGCGTCTGTACCGCCTGGGCCACCGCCAGCGGCGTGTCCCGGTAATAGTCGGCCTGCTGCCCGCCGAACGAGTAGTCCCCGTTAGCGTCCAGTTTTCGATAGCGCATGAAAGCTCCTACACGACAGGCCCGGAATTGGACGAGCCGCCCTGCACGCCGCTGTGCTGGTGCGTGTCGTCGATCCGCTTGCCGTTCGACGTCAGCGAACCGATGAAGTTGATCGCGCCCGTGATCGTCGCCGCGGCGCCGGCGACCGCACTGCCAACCAGGCCGCCCAGGAAAGTGAAAAGGCCCGTCACGGTCACCCGCTCGCTAAACGTGGCATGCGGCGTCACAACCTCCAGCCCGCCCGGCGCCACGATGCGCAGCTTGTGGCTGTTCGGATCCAGCTCGAAGAACGCCGCCCCATCGTCGCTGCGCAGCTGCGTCGCGCTCGTGCTGATGCCAGGAATGGTGCGCGGCTGCGAGCGCACGCCCACGAAAACGAAGCCGTCGGACAGGTCGTGCATGCGCCGCTCGGCCTGCTCCTGAACGCCACCCGACTGCCACCAACTATCAATGCAGCGCGACGAGAAAACAACCAGGCACTCGTCTCCCGTCTTGACGGGAAACGTCAGCGTACAATTCCCGCCAGAGGGGAAGTGGACCGGGCAGTCCGTCAGTAGCGGCAACGCCGTGGCGACGAACCGGCATCTGCCTCAAGCACCGAGCACATGCCCCACCCGCGAACACCGCCACAGAAATCACCGATGAACCTACCCTCGCCCGTTATCGCCGCCCATCCGCCGTCCCGCCCGCGCGCGCGCTGGCACGGCGTCCTGGCCCTGTGCTTCGGCGCGGTCGCCGCCGGCGCCTTCTACTATTTCCTGCGCGGCACCGGCTCGCGCGCGCCGCTCGCCCTGATCCTGAACGGCAACACCGAGGCCGGCGCCGCCAAGCTCGCGGCCTATGCCTTCATCGCCGGCGGCATTCAGTCCTTCCTGATGCGGCTCAGTCCCAGGCTGGGTTTCATGGCCCTGCTCTGCAGCACGCTGACCCTGCTCGGCGTGCTGGTCGCCTGGAATCTCCTGCCGCGCATCGCCGACGGCCTGCCCTATGCCGGCGCGGCGCTCGGCTGGCTGGCGCTGGCCGGCCTCACTTATGCGGGCTGGCGTCGAGGCGCCCATCGGGCCGACCTGGGCCGCGCGGGCGCCACCGCCTCGCTGGCCATCAGCGTGCTGGCCCTGTTGCTGGCGGTCTGGGTGCTGGTGCTGCGCCCGCTGGTTTTCTGAATCCCGCACCGCCCGGCGCGCGGGCGGCCCTCCCACGACAAGGAACACAGATCCTGATGAAATTCGACGATGCATCCTGGCACTACGAGGGCGATTATCCCGCCGACCTGCCTGAATCCGCCGCCGCCACCCACATCGGCATGTTCCTGGCCTGGGCGTTGTTGCACGGCATGGCGGGCGAGGAGCTGATCGACGATTCGGCCGAGGCGCTGGCCGCTTTGCAACGCCGGGAATTGACGGGCGCCCAGTTCCTGATCACCGAGCTGGACGAAAAACTGATCGACGAAGATCTGAATGCCGAGGGCGCCGCCTTCGCCCTGGCGTACTACGTGGGCGACGATCACGACAGCCGCTACATCGACGACTACTTCGCCGCCTTCTCGGTGAACGAAGCCTCGCTCTACAGCGTGCCGGACACCTGGGAACACTACGAACGGCTGGCTCCGGCCATCGATGCGCGCTACGCCCGCTGGGTCCGTGAAGGACGGCCGCAATTCGTGGTCTAGGGCCCGTCCAGGCGCCCCGCTAAGCGCGCGCCGCGCGCACGTAGCAGCAAACGACGCGCGAATCACATCGTTCTGTGACCGAGTTGTTTCATTCCACTTCGTTTGCAAACAAGTCTTAAACCTGTGGCAGGCGCCGGGAGCAGTCGATAAGCTCCCGGCGCTTGGCGTTGCTGCCCGGCGGCTCGCCCGATATCCCGCAACACAGGAGCTTTTCCATGAAATTCCTTTTCCGCCCGATCGTCGCCCTGGCCCTGGCGCTGCCCTTGCTGCTCGCCGCCTGCGGCGACAAGGAACCCGAGCAACGCGCCGCGTTCACGCAATTCCTGCAGACCCGTATCATCGACAAACCCGGCGTGCGCGTGCCGCAGCTGACGGCGGAAGAAAAGAAGTCCTTCGGCGACTACGCCGCGCACTACGCCGTGATCACGGATTTCAACTCGGGCATGGACGCATCGGTCAAGCCGCTGAACAGCCTGATGCAAAAGGGCGGCATGCGTACACTGAGCGACATCGTCGCTCGCCGCGACGACCTGAAGACGGTGCAGACGGCGCTCAATGACATGGGCACGGCGCTGAAGGAGCAGCAAGGCAAAGCCGACGCCGCCCGCGCGCAGCTCAAGCAGCCCGACGACCTGAAGGCCGTCTATGCCAAGGCCTATGAAAAGACCGTGACGCTGCCGGCCGACACCTTCCGCAGCGTGCTGCCGCAGATCAACGCCACTTTCGACAGCAGCCTGAAGATCGCCGACTACGTCGCCCAGCACCAGAAGGAAATCCAGATCTCCGGCTCGACGGTCCAGGTCAGCGATCCGGCCGTTCAGAAGGAATTGAACACGATGCTGCAAGACCTGAACACCCAGGCGCGCAACGTGCAGCAGGCCCACACCCGCCTGCAGGCCGTGATGCTGGGCCGCTGAGCCCTTGCCTGAAGCGCGCCGCCTTGCGGGCGGCGCGCGCTACCGGCACGCCGGCGCCTTACCGTCCGGCCATGAACACGCGGTTGCGGCCGGCCTCCTTGGCGCGATAGACCGCCGCGTCCGCGGCTTCGACCAGGCTGGCCGCCGCCTGCCCTGGCTCGGGCAGCGCCGACGCCACCCCGATGCTCAGCGTGACGATGCCCCCGCCATTGTCCTGGTGCGGCAGCCGCAAGGCGGCGACCGACTTGCGCAGGCGTTCAGCGATGGCGAGGGCCTGCCGCCCTTCCGTGCGCGGCAGCAACAGCACGAACTCTTCCCCGCCATAGCGCGCCGCCAGGTCGCGCGGCCGCCGGGCCTTCTGGCGGATGGCCTGGGCCAGCCGCCGCAACAGCGCGTCACCTTCCTGATGCCCATAGCGGTCGTTGTAGCGCTTGAAATGGTCCGCATCCACGAACAGCAGGGACAGCGGCGCGCGCTCGCGCAGCGCGCTTTGCCACTCGCGCTCAAGCACCTCGTCGAACAGCCTGCGATTGGATATGCCCGTCAGGCCATCGGTATGCGCCTGCGCCTCCAGCCTGCGCTCGACCTCGCCGCGCCGCGCCATTTCCCGGCGATACAGCAGCATCAGCGCCAGCATCGCCGCCGACAGGGCGATGGTGACGGGTACGATCAGCATCGCCCGGCGCACCCAGGGCTGCAGCACCTCGTCCACGGCCAACGCCACGGCGACCACCACGGGCGTGCCTTCCACACTGTCGAATGTATAGAGGCGACGCACGCCGTCTGGCGACAGCATGCCGACGAAGGCGCCCTCCCGCCGGATCAGGAACTGCTGGAAGGCCGGCGACATGGCAAGGTCGTCGCCCAGGTCGCTCATGGAATACGGGTCGCGCGCCAGCACCGCGCCGTCGTTGCGGAACACGGTGATGACGTCGCGCTCGCCGATCGACAGGCCCGCAAAGCGATCGCGAAAATACGCCAGGCGCAGCGTGCCCACGACCACGCCGGCGAAGCTGCCATCGGGATTGGACAGCCGCCGGCTGACCGCCAGGCTCTCGTCGCCGCCGCGCAGGCGGCTGCGGTAGGGGCGGCTGAGGTACATGCCCACGTCGTCGGCATCGCGATGGACTCGGAAGAAATCGCGATCGGCGAAGCTGGTAAGCGGCGGTGCGATGGAGGCGGAGTCGTAGCGGACCAGGCCGTCGCTGTCCAGCACCAGGATGGTGCCCAGGTACTCGGCCGAGGCGGAACGATCGAACAGGAAGCGATGCAGCGTCTGCGGCGCCAGCAAGGCCACGCCCGGCTCGTGCAACCGTTCGATCACGCCCTGCAAGGACAGGTCGTAGACGTGGAGCGTGCGGCCGATGGCGCCGGCCAGCCCGTCGGCCAGATTGCGCGACGCGACATAGGCCGCGTCCCAGGTGCCGCGCCGGTCGACCCACAGCAAGGCCGCCGCGGCCACGCAGATGCCCACCGCGACCAGCGTGGCCAAGGTGTACAAGGCGCGGTGCACATAGCCGTGGGGCATCAAGACGGCGCTCCTTCGCGGCGGCCGAGGGCCGGATTCATATCCTGTAAAGCAGCAGCCAGATAATGCCGGGCCATGTGCAGCCGCGCAAGCAGCGGCGGCATACGGTGTAAACACACCGTGAATACATGACGCGGGCACTTGCCGTATGATGCGCCCGCGGCCGTCCCCGGCTACCATGGCGCAATCCGGCCGCGCGCGTGGACCGAGCCGAATTGAACCGGACCCGCGGCCGCCTCCGAGACACCATGGAAAAAAAGGATCGGATCTACAGCTTGCCGGCATGGCGCCTGACGAAATGGCTGGTCAAGCCCGGCCGCAACGTGCCCGCCGATATCCAGATCGCTCTGCTGGGCGGCCTGTTCGGCTCCCTGCCGATCTTCTTCGGCGGCATCATCAATACGCTGATGGTCGCCGCGCTGATAACCTTGCGCCGCCCCGAGCCGCCCTTCCTGCTGTGGCTGGCGCTGGAAACGCTGGTCTGCGCCTCGCGCATCGTGGTGCTGACCTCGGCCCGCCGGGCGGCGCTCGCCGGCAAGCCCACGCACACGGACCTGTACGTGGTGCTGGCGCTCTGCTGGGCGCTGAGCGTGGGCTACGGCACCTTCATCAGCCTGCTCAGCGGCGACTGGATCGCCGCCACGCTGGCATGCCTGTCGGCCGCGTCGATGGTCGGCGGCATCTGCGTGCGCAACTTCGGCGCGCCGCGCCTGTCGGCGGCGATGGTCGCACTGAGCATCGGCCCCTGCGCGCTGGGCGCGCTGTTCACCCACGAGTCCATCCTGTGGCTGGTGCTGGTGCAGGTGCCCTTGTACATGACGTCCATGTCCATGGCCTCGTACCGGCTGAACGACATGCTGGTGTCCACCATGCTCGCCCGGCGCGAGAACGAGCTGCATGCCCGCCAGGATTCGCTGACCGGCCTGCTCAACCGTCACGGCCTGTTCGGCGCGCTGGACATCGCCGTCCGCAACGCCGGCCACGGACAGGCGGAATATGCGGTGCTGTATCTGGACCTGGACGGCTTTAAGGCCGTCAACGACACCTACGGCCACGCGGCGGGCGATACGTTGCTGACCCAGGTATCCGCACGCCTGGTCGCGCTCAAGCCGGCGGACGCGGTGGCCGCGCGCATCGGCGGCGACGAATTCGTGCTGCTGGCCGGCCGCTTGTCCGAGGCCGAAGCGCGCGAACTGGGCGAACGCATCATTGCCTCGGTTTCCCTGCCCTACGATCTGGACCAGGACAAGCCGGTGAGCATCGGCGGCAGCGTCGGCATCGCCTTGATTCCGCGCCACGGCGCCGACAGGGCCTCGGTGCTGCACGCGGCCGACCGGGCCCTGTACCTGGCGAAGTCGGCCGGCAAGAGCCGCACGGCGATGGCCCAGCCCTGACGCCGGCCGGCCGCCGAATCAGGACACGGCGGCGGCGATGCGGAACGGAAAGCCCTTGGCGCCACGCGCCTTGTCCGTTTCACGGTGGGCGCCGATGGCCCAGGCCGGCCCGCCCGCCCCCGAGTGCGATACCAGCTCGCGCATCGCCTGCGCTGAAAATCCGCAGCGCAGCACGGCGGCCTGTCGGCGGGCAAGCTCGAAACCGATGGCTTGCGGCGGCGTGGTGATGCGATCTGATTGCAGCATGGCGGCCTCCTGGCGGCGGGCTCTTCGGAATGAAGAACCGACCGGCCCAATCTAACTCAGCAGGCGCGGCTTGCGCGTGAAATGAAGCGAAAATAAATGCAAAGATCGCTTTACATAGATGCCGCGAATGCTTGTCACACGGACGTGCTGCGCGCGGCCTCGTGACTGTCCGGCGCCTCCCGGTCCGGCTGGTCGTTCCGGCCGTCGGCCGGGCTGCTCATGTTGCCGTACAGCAGGGAACGGCCGGCGAACAGGCCGCCGGCCACTTCCAGCTCGAAGCGCTCGGCGTCGCGCCGGCGCACGTCGGCCATCGCTTCCTCGGCCTCGTCCGCCGGCACCCCGGCCTCGCGCAGGGCGGCTTCACCGAAGGCCAGGGCCGACTCCAGGGTTTCACGCACCTGGAAGTCCACGCCCTCCTTCACCAGCGCCAGCGCATGAATGCGGTCGTAGGCGCGCACCACCAGCTTGACCAGGGGGAATTCCGACTTGATCAGCTTGACCGCATGGTTGACGGCCTTGGGATCGTCGATGCAGACAAGGATCAGCTTGGCGGTCCCGGCGCCGGCGGTGCGCAGCATGTCCACGCGGGTTCCGTCCCCGTAATAGACTTTCACGCCCCATTTGGCGGCGGCCCGGATGGCGTCCGTGTCGGTGTCCAGGATAGACACCTTGATGCCGCGCGCCAGCATGGCCTGGGTGACGATCTGGCCGAACCGCCCGAAACCGATGATGAGCGCGCAGCCGTCCAGGTCGCGCGCCACGTCCACCCCGTCCATGGACGGCGCCGGCTTGGGCAGCAACCAGCGCAGCGCCAGCACGCACAGCGGGGTCAGCGCCATGGAAATGATGACCACGGCGGTCAGCACGGCCGCGAGATGGGCGTCGAAAATGCCGACCGCGGCGGCCGCGCCGTACAGCACGAAGGCGAACTCGCCGCCCTGGGCCAACAGCGCGGCGCGGGTCAGCGCCTCGCCATGGGAGGCGCGCAACGCGCGGGCGACGGCATAGACGCCGATGGACTTGACCGCCATGAAGATCAGCACCGCCACCAGGATCAACGGCCATTCGCGCGCCACCGCGGACAGATCCAGCGACATGCCCACGCCCAGGAAGAACAGGCCCAGCAGAATGCCCCGGAACGGTTCGACCTCGGCTTCCAGCTGATGCCGGAAAGTCGATTCGGACAGCAGCACGCCGGCCAGGAATGCGCCCATCGCGGTGGACAGGCCGCCCAGCTCCATCAGCAAGGCCGCGCCCAGCACCACCAGCAGCGCCGCCGCCGTCATCACCTCGCGCGCGCGGGCCGCGGCCAGCAGGCGGAACAGCGGATTAAGCAGCCATCGGCCAGCCGCCAGCAGCGCCAGCACGCAACCCAGCGCGATGGCGGCCTGGGTCCAGGGATCGCCGTGCCCGCCCGTGCCGGCGGGCGCCAGCAGCGCGGCCAATGCCAGCAGCGGCACGATGGCCAGGTCCTCGAGCAGCAGGATCGAAACGATGCGCTGGCCCTGGGCACTGGCGGTCTCGTCGCGCTCGGCCAGGATCTGCATGACGATGGCGGTGGAGGACAGCACGAAGCCCATGGCCGCCATGAACGCGGCCGGCGCCGACAGCCCGGCCAGCAGGCCGACCCCGGTCAGCAGCGCGCCGCAGGCCAGCACCTGGGCCACGCCCAGGCCGAAGATCTCTCCGCGCAGCTTCCACAGCCGCGAGGGCTGCATCTCCAGCCCGATGATGAACAGGAACATCACCACGCCCAGCTCGGCGACGTGCAGGATGGACTTGGGATCGGAAAAGAAGCCGATGCCGAACGGGCCGATCGCCAGGCCGGCCGCCAGATACCCCAGCACCGACCCCAGCCCCAGCCGCTTGAACAGCGGCACGGCGACCACCGCCGCGCCCAGCAGCACGACGACGTTGACGAGTTGATTGCCTTCGGCGGGCACGGACATGAGGCTTCTCCTGGTTCGGGCAGCCCTCAGTCGGGCATCTAGAGCATCGATCGCCACCCATCGGGATGCCGCGGAGCCGGCTTTGCCGGTCCGCAGGCATGGGCCGCGAGGGGCAGCGCGCAAGCGCTTCGGGGAGGGCTAGTCCTCGCGGAACTGCATCTTGTAGAGCGATGCGTACAGGCCATTGGCCGCCAGCAACTCGGAATGGGCGCCCTGCTCGACGATCCTGCCGGCGTCCAGCACAATGATACGGTCGGCGTTCTGCACGGTGGACAGGCGGTGCGCGATGACCAGCGTGGTGCGACCGCGCATCAGGCGTTCCAGCGAGGCTTGAACCTGACGCTCGGACTCGTTGTCCAGGGCCGAGGTGGCCTCGTCCAGGATCAGGATGGGCGCGTTCTTGATCAGGGCGCGCGCGATCGCCAGGCGCTGGCGCTGGCCGCCGGACAGGCGCGCGGCGTTCTCGCCCACCTGGGTCTGCAGGCCGTTGGGCAGGCCCTCGACGAATTCCAGCAGGTTGGCGGCGGCGAGCGCGTCGCGGACCTGCTGCTCGCTCGCCTCGCCCAGCGCGCCGTAGCCGACATTGGCGGCGATGGTGTCGTCGAACAGCACCACGTCCTGGCTGACCAGCGACAGATGCGAGCGCAGGCTGCGCAGCGTCAGGTCGTTGACGGGCACGTCGTCGACCAGGATGGTTCCGGTCTCGGCCAGCACGAAGCGCGGCAGCATGTTCACCAGCGTGGTCTTGCCGCTGCCCGAGCGGCCCACCAGCGCCACGGTCTGGCCGGGCTCGACGGTGAAGGACACGTCGTGCAGCGTGTCGCGGTCGGCGTCGGGGAAGCGATGGCCGACGCCTCGGAATTCCACGCGGCCGCGCACCGGCTCGGGCAGCGTGCGCGTGCCCTGGTCGATTTCCGGCTTCTGGTCGATCAGCGTGAACACGCTTTCGGCGGACACCAGCATCTTCTGCATGCGGGCGGCGACGTTGGTCAGGCGCTTGATGGGATCGAAAATCTGCGCCAGGGCGGCCATGAACGAGGCGAAGCTGCCCACGGTCAGGGAACCGCTATTGGCCTGGCTGAGGGCGACGGCGATCACCGCGCCCACAGAAATCGAGATGCAGACCTGGGTCAGCGGCGTCAGCGCGGCGTCGGCCGTGGTCGTGCGCATGGCGAAGCGGCGCAGCTTGCCGCTGACGAAGGCGAAGCGGCCGCGCTCGACCTCATAGCCGTCGAACAGCTTGATGACGCGCTGGCCGTCGATGCCCTCGCTGACCACCCGGGTCAGCTCGGCATTCATGTTGACCGTGTCGCGGTTGATGCTGCGCAGGCGCTTGATGAACACGCGGGCGACCAGCACCGACACCGGCAGCATGATCAGGATGATCAGGGTCAGTACCCAGGACATGTACAGCAGCACGCAGATAAGCGCGATCACGACCAGGGTTTCGCGCACCAGCACGGAAATCACATCGGTGGCGTAGCCGGTGACGTTGCCGGCGTCGATGGTGAAGCGGTTCAGCAGGCGGCCGGTGTCGCCGGTCTTGAAGTCGGCGTCGGGCAGCCCCAGCAGACGTTCGAACATGTCGCGGCGCATGCCCAGCAACACGTTGTTGGCCACCCAGGCCAGCAGGTAGTCGCTGAAGAAATTGCAGACCCCGCGCACAAAGATCAGTCCCACCACCGCCAGCGGCAAGGACCAGACATAATGCGGCTTGACGCCGGAAAAGCCCTCGTCGAGCAGCGGTTTCATGATGACCGCCAGCGTGGGCTGGGTGGCCGCCGCGCCCGCCATCAGCAGGATGGCAAGCACCAGGCCCTTCCAGTAGGCGCCCACGCGCTTGTAGATCCGCCCCCAGAGTTCGGCTTTGACAGGCTCGGAGCCCAAGGTCGCTTTGCGTGCGGCAGAATTCAAAGGAATCACTCGCTTCAATACAATTATGCGGTGGATTGTACCGGCTGCGCGCCGCCGTCCGCCCCCTGTCCCGTCCTTGACCTGCGCCCCGGCGCCCGCCCATGTCCGAATTCAGCTGTCTGTATGTCCGCCTGCCCAACTGGGTTGGCGATGTCTGCATGAGCCTGCCCAGCCTGCGCGCCCTGCAGGCGGCCGGCCTGCCCCTGGTGATCTGCGCCCGCCCGTGGGCGCGGGACCTGCTGGAAGGCATCGACAAGCAGGATTTCATCGCGATGCGAGGCAAGGTCGGACCCGACCGGGCCGCGGTCAGCGCCCACCGTCGCGCGCTGGGCGTCGACGGCAGGCGCGCCCGGGGCCTGCTGCTGCCCGACTCGCTGTCCAGCGCCCTGGTGTTCCGGCTGGCGGGCCTGCCGTCGGCGGGCTACCGGGACGACGGCCGCAGCCTGCTGCTGCGCTGGCCGGTGGACAAGCCGGAGGCGTCCCTGCACGCCGTCGAATCCTGGCACTACCTGACCCGCGCCGCGCTCACGCGCTGGGGCCTGCCCGCCGGCCCGGCCCACCCCGCCCCGACGCTGGACCTGCCGCTCACGCC
>NZ_JCBANH010000108.1:0-21572 GCF_059760925.1 Achromobacter sp. 1011791174 | reverse complement strand
CCCCGACGCGGTCTCCGCCCAGACCGGCATGCCCGCCGCCTGCGTGGCGCTGGACCTGGGACGCGCCGACGCGCCGCAGGAACTGCTGCGCCAGGCAGGCCCCGTCGACATCCTGGTCAACAATGCCGGCGCCGTGCCCGGCGGCGCACTGGATCAGGTGGACGACGAACGCTGGCTCGCGGGCTGGGAACTGAAAGTGCACGGCTACATCCGGCTGGCGCGCCTGTACTACCCGCTGATGCGCGAGGCCGGTGCCGGCGTGATCGCCAACGTGATCGGCATGGCCGGCTCGGCGCCGCGCGCCGACTATATCTGCGGCGCCGCGGCCAATGCCTCGCTGATCGCCTTCACCCGCGCGCTGGGCGGCGAGGCTCCGCGCCACGGCGTGCGCGTCTTCGGCCTGAATCCCTCGCGCACGCGCACCGACCGCGTGCTCACGCTGGCGCGCCAGCGCGCCCAGGCACGCTGGGGCGACGAATCGCGCTGGCAGGAAACGCTGTCGGGCCTGCCGTTCGGCCGCCTGATGGAACCCGCCGAAGTGGCCGACATGCTGGCGTTCTGCGCCTCGCCGCGCGCCGGCTACCTGAGCGGCACGGTCATCGACCTGGACGGCGGCGAGCAATACGCCGGTTGAAACCGGCTCGGCCCGGCCGCGACGGATCCAGGCTCAGCCCAGATGGTGGCCGGTCCAGTCAGCCAGCAGGCCGGGCAAGTCGCGCATGTCGGTGAAGACGCGCGCCACGCCCACCGAGCGCAGCGCGTCGGCGCCGCTGTGGCCCAGGCCGCCCGGGCTGTAGCCGAACACCGTGGCGCCCGCAGCCACGCCGGCGGTGGCGCCGGTGACGGTGTCCTCGACCACCGCGCAGCGGCGCGGATCCGCGCCCAGCGACTCGGCCGCCGCCAGATACACATCCGGGAAGGGCTTGCTGCGCGGCATTTCGTGACCGCTGAACACGCGGCCGTCGAAACAATCGGCAATGCCGACCTTGGCCAGCTGGAACTCGACCTTGCGGCGGTCGGCGCCGGACGCCACGGCGATGCGCCCGTCCAGGATGCCGTGCAGCGCGCGCACCGCGTCCGGCGCGCCGGGAATCTCGACCAGATCGCGGTCCAGCGCCTGGTTGCGGCGCTCGCGGAATTCGGCCAGCCATTCTTCGCTGAGGCGCGCCCCGGTGCGCTCCTCGATCAGCGCCACTTCATCGCGCACCGCCTTTCCGGTAAAAATGCGCATGGTCTCTTCGGTGCTGATGGCCCAGCCCAGCTCGGTCAGCATGCCCGCCAGCACGCGGCTGGTGATGGGTTCGGAATCGACCAGCACGCCGTCGCAGTCGAACAGCACGGCGTCAAAAGGGAAGTCTGTCATTGCTTCGCGAAGGATACGGATGAACAAGTCAACAAGCATACTGCACGGCCAGCCGCGCACTTATTTCCACGACCTGCTCACTCCCGATGAACTGTCCGCGCTGCTGGAACATGACGACTCCTTCCATCTGGAACAAGTCGCCGATCCGGACGCCGTGGCGCCACGCACGGATGTGGTGATCGTCATCACCCGGCAGGCCCTGGCCGTGCGCTGCCGGCAAGCCACTGGAGACGCGTCCGCCTAGGCCGCTTGCGGCTCGGACTCAAAGGCGGCGCGCAGCGCGCCGCCCGCCAGTTCGAACAGATGCCGCGCCGCCGGCGTCAAGCCCAGCATGTGGATGCACGCATGGACCATGCCCGGCAGGCGATGGTCGCGCGCATCGACCCCGGCCTCGCGCAGCCGGCGCGCATAAGCCTCGCCCTCGTCGCGCAGCGGGTCGTACTCGCATACCAGCACGGTCGCCGGCGGCAGGCCCGTCAGGTCCGCCGCGCGCAGCGGCGATGCGTAGGGTGAGTCGCCGTCCTGCTCGTTGAGCAGGTAGGTGAACCAGCAGTAGCGCATCGTCTCTTCCGTCAGGAAGAAATTCTGCCCATAGGCGCGATACGAATCGGTGCTGAAGGAATGGTCCAACACGGGATAGCACAGCAGCTGGTGCGCGATCCTGGGGCCGCCACGGTCGCGCGCCATGATGGCGGCGGCCGCCGCCAGGTTGCCGCCGGCGCTGTCGCCGCCCACCGCGATGCGCGCCGGGTCCACGCCCAGCATGCCGGCCTGCTCGCAGACCCAGCGCAGCGCGCAATAGAAGTCCTCGACCGGCACCGGGAACTTGTGCTCCGGCGCCAGCCGGTAGTCCACGGACAGCACCATGCAGCCGGTGGCATTGGCCAGCGCGCGGCACGGGTTGTCATAGAGTTCCAGCGAGCACAGGAACCAGCCTCCGCCATGCGCATACACCAGCGCAGGCAGCACGGCGCCGGGCGGCGCGCCCGCCGGCGTGTAAGCGCGCACGCGCAGGGGCGTGCCGTCGTGGCCCGGCGCCAGGTAGGTGCGCACGTCAGCCACGTCTTCCAGCGGGCCGTGCAGCGCGCCCAGGCTGGTCTCGGTGGCCGCGCGCATTTCCACCAGGGACATCGGCGTGGCGGTCGAGGACAGCCGCGCCAGGTAGGCATCGATCTTCGGATCCAGCGCCATGCTCAGCCCTCCCGCGACAGGAACGGCAACAGCTGCGCCAGGAACTCGTCCGGGCATTCTTCCGTGACGAAGTGGCCGCAGTCGGGAATGATGGCGCCGCGCACATCCACCGCATTCTCGCGCATGGTGATCAGCGGCGCGTCGCGGGTGGCATGCTCGGCGCCGATGGCCAGCACCGGCATGGCCAGTTTGCGCCGGGCGCGCTCGACATTCTGCCGCACCGTTTCCGGAATCGCCCGGTAGTAGGAGAAGCCCGCGCGCAGGCCGCCCGGCGCCGCGTAGGCGTCGATATAGACCTGCGCCGCCACGCGGTCGCGGCGGTGCGACCACTTGTCGAACATATAGGTCAGATAGGCCTGCTCGCGACCGGCGATCAGCGCTTCCGGCAGGTCGGGCAGCCGGTTGAACATGAAATGCCACAGGAAGATGTTCTGGTCCGGCGGCGCGAAGATCGTGGGCTCGGGCGCCAAGCCCGGGATCACCGCCTCGGTCAGCGCCAGCCGCGAGACGGCGTCCGGGAAGTCGCTGGCCAGCGCATAGGCCACCCACATGCCGATGTCGTGGCCCACGACCTGATAGCGCGCATGGCCCAGCTGCCGCATCAGCTGATGCAGCGTGGCCGCCACGGCGCCCGTGTCATAGCCGGCGGCCGGACGGTCCGAATCGCCCGTGCCCGGCGGGTCCACGGCGATGGCCATGTAGCCCTGCCCCGCCAGCGCGCGCATTACGTGGCGCCAGGTGAACCACGTTTGCGGCCAGCCGGGCACCAGCAGCACCGGCGCGCCGTCGCCGGCGATGGCGCAATGCAGCCGCGCGCCGTTCACCATCACGTAGCGATGGGCGAACTCCGCGCCGGCGGAGGGGATGTCTTGATGAAAGTTCGTCATGGTCTGTGTTCCTGTCCGCTCAGGCGATGCCCAGCAGCGCGTTGATCTGGGCCTGGCTGATGGCGGCGCCGGCGAAATCGTCGAACACCTTGTCCGTGACCGGAATGATGTGTTGCTTGATGAAGGCCGCGCCTTCGCGCGCGCCGGCCTCCTGGTCCTTCAGGCAGCATTCCCACTCCAGCGCGGCCCAGCCTTGATAGCCGTGCTGCGTGAGCTTGGAGAAGATGGACTTGAAATCCACCTGGCCATCGCCCAGCGAGCGGAAGCGGCCGGCGCGGTCGACCCAGGATTGATAGCCGCCATAGATGCCCTGGCGTCCGGTCGGATTGAACTCGGCGTCCTTCACATGGAACATGCGGATGTGGTCCTTGTAGATGTCCAGGTAGTCCAGGTAGTTGAGCTGCTGCAGCACGAAATGGCTGGGATCGAACAGGATGCCGCAGCGCGCGTGCCCGGCTACGCGCTCGTGGAACATCTCGAAGCTGATGCCGTCGTGCAGGTCTTCGCTGGGATGGATTTCGAAGCACAGATTCACGTCCTGCTCGTCGCAGGCATCCAGCACCGGCAGCCAGCGCCGCGCCAGTTCGTCGAACGCGGTCTCGATCAATCCCTGCGGCCGCTGCGGAAACGGGAACAGGTAGGGCCAGGCGAAGGAGCCCGAGAACGTGCCCATCTCGGTCAGGCCCAGCCGGCGCGATGCGCGCGCCGCCAGCAGCAGGTTGCGCCTGGCCCATTCGGTGCGCGCCGCCGGATTGCCTCGGACCGGCGCCGGCGCGAAGGTGTCGAACATCGCGTCGTAGGCCGGATGCACGGCCAGCAGCTGGCCGAAGATGTGCGTGGTCAGTTCGCTGATGACCAGGCCGTGGCCGGCCAGCATGCCGGTGATCTCGTCGCAATAGTCCTGGCTGGACGCGGCCAGTTCCACGTCGAAGAAGCGCTGGTCCCAGGCCGGCACCTGCAGGGCCTTGAAGCCCAGGCCCGCCGCCCATTCGGCGACGGCGGGCAGGCTGTTGAACGGCGCGTCGGCGCCGCTGAATTGCGCGAGGTGGATGCTCGGGCCTTTGAGGGTTTGCATGATGAATCTGCCTTCGGCTTGCCGTCTCCCGGCTCGCCCTAATTGTTTGTCAAACGACAAAGAATAGACGAAAATCGATCTGTGACGCAAGCACGCCTGAATCGACCGCGCCTCAGGACGCGGCGGTACACTGCGTGGAATTTCAATCAGGACAAAAGTGCAATGGCAGGCAGACCCAGGGAATTCGACCGCGATCTCGCGCTGCAGCAGGCGATGCTCGCCTTCTGGCAGCACGGCTATGAAGGCACGTCGATGGCCGATCTGGTCGCGGCCACCGGGCTCGCGTCGGCGCGGCTGTATGCGGCGTTCGGATCCAAGGAAGACCTGTTCCGCGAAGCCGTGGCGCGCTATGAGGAGGGCGATGGCGCCTTTGCCGAAAAGGCGTTGCAGGCGGGCGACGTACGCAGCGCGGTCGAGCACATGCTGCGCGATGCCGTGCTGACGTACACGCGGCGCGGCCGTCCCCAGGGTTGCATGGTGGTGTCCGCCGCGACCAACTACGCGGCCGCCAACGAGCCGGTGATGAGCTGGCTGGCGACGCATCGCAAGGCGCGCACGCAGTCCATCGTCGACCGCATCGCCGCCGCCGCGCGGGACGGTGAACTCGCTCCCGGCACGGACATACAGGCCCTGGGCGATTACTACGCTGCCGTGTTGCACGGCCTGTCGGTGCAAGCGCGCGATGGCGTGGGCAAGGCCAGGCTGCTCGCCCTGATCGGACCCGCCCTCGCGCCGCTGGACGCGGCCTTGCGCTAGGCCGGCAGCATTGCCAGCTCGTCATGGGCTGGCGCGCCGACCCCAGCCGGCGCGTCATGCCCATCGGCGCGTCGACGGGCAACTGCGACCGGCGCAGACCTCGGACTCGTCCTAGTCATCCAGCGGCATGTGCGCCTGCGCGGTGCGCAATTCCTGCAGATGCCGTTCGGCCTCTTCCTTCTCGGCACCCGGCGGCAGCGGCCGCCAGCCGACCATGTTCCCCGGCGTGCGGGTCGGCAGCCAGCCCAGCACACTGTACAACGTCACGGCGACCAGCCCCGTGTCATACCGCGCTTCGTAGTATCCCTGTCGTTCCGGCGCGGTATCGCCTGACATCCAATTGCCCTGAGACATCCGTGTCTCCTCCCGCTTGAAGCTTGTCGTGCCTGCGCCGCGGCCCGCGCGCCGCGGCGGGACATGGGCCGATGGTATAGCGCGGTCCAGGCCCCGCCACTGCAAGATGCGCCTGCTTTGCAATTCTTGACAGAGGGGAATCCCCTAGTGCCCACATTTTCGGGCCGGATTGCTAAAGCCCGACCGCAGGCGCTAGGATTCGACAAGGATTCTTACAAAGCGCGGGGAGGCTCTGCCCCAAAGACCTTGGGCAATCTGGGCATACCGACAATGCTGAAAGCAATCCTCTCGCTCTACCGGAAAGATCGACTGGCCTTGCTCGCGAGCGCCAACGCCCTGCGCGCCATCCGCGAAGGGCTGCTATGGACCCTGCCCTGCCTGCTGGTGTCGGCGTTGTTCCTGGTCCTGTCCGTGCTGGCGCGCCAGGCCGGCCTGCCCGAACCGGCCACCGAACTGCTGACCTCGGTCCACCAGAAGCTCACCGGCATCATGCCCATGCTGGTGGCCGCGGCCATCGGCTACATGCTGTCGATCCGGCATCGCGTGCCGCACCTGCCCACCGCCTTCCTGTGCCTGTCCTACGTGGCCGTGGCCGAAACGCTGCTGGCCGCCCATCCGCTGGCGGCCTCCACGCTGACCCTGTTCGTGGCCATCATCTCGCCGCTGGCCGCGGTGCCGCTGCTGTCCTGGCTGCACCGGTTCCGCTGGACGCGGCTCGCGCCCGATGGCCTCACCGGCGAGAACGTGCGCGAGACGCTGAACATGGTCGTGCCCGGCATCCTCACCGCGGCCGTGCTCATCGGCGCACTGTCCGCCCTGCTCAGCATTCCGGGCGTGGCGCAGTTCAGCATTCCCGTCAGCCTGACCTCGCTGCAGAACCCCTATGCCACCGGCGCGCTGATCTCGGCGCTGAACTCGCTGCTCTGGTTCTTCGGCATACACGGCTACCACGCGCTGGCGCCGATCATGGACGTGCTGGACCAGGCCGCCTACCTGAACGCCGCCATCAACGCCGCCGGCTACGAAGGCGTGTACGCGCTGAACAGCAGCCTGATGGGCGCGTTCACCTTCATCGGCGGCGCCGGCGCGACACTGTCGCTGGCGGTCTCCATCCTGTTGTTCTCGCGTACGGAATCGCTGCGCATGCTGGCCGTCGCCAGCGTCCCGGCCTCGCTGCTGAACGTGAACGAGATTCTGCTGTTCGGCCTGCCGCTGATCCTCAACCCCCGGCTGCTGATCCCTTTCATGCTGGCGCCGGTCTGCAACACGCTGATCGCGCTGGCGGTGGTGCAGCTGGGTTGGCTGCCGCCGGCAGCCGTGACACTGCCGCTGACCTCTCCCGTGCTGGTCAACGCCTACCTGAGCACCGGCGGCCACCTGGGCGGCATCGTGCTGCAACTGGGACTGCTGGCGCTGGGCGTATGCCTCTACACGCCCTTCGTGCTGGCGCTGGAACGCCGGCAGCTGGCCGACGCCACCGTGTACTTCAAATCGCTGGACACCACCTTCCCGCGCCTGCAGGACGAATCGCTGCTCTACGTGCACGATCCGCTGATCAACACCTACGCGGACCGCGCGCGCCGCAGCGCCGAGATCACCCGCATCCGCGCTATCAGCGAGTATGACTTCTATCTGGAATACCAGCCGCAGGTCTCGTTGCGCAGCGGACGCTGCACCGGCTGCGAAGCGCTGTTGCGCGCCACCGGCCCCGAAGGCCGGCAACAGGCGCCGCTGGAATTCCTGCGCGGCCTGGCCCAGGCCGGCCTGATGCGCGACGTCGACCTCTGGGTGGCCCGGCAGGCGGTGGTGCAATGCCAGAGCTGGCGCGCGCAGGGCTTCGCGCTGCCCATGACGATCAACGTCACCAGCGGTACCCTGACGTCCACTCCCCACCTGGAAAAGCTGATCGGCGTGCTGGCGCAGGCCGGCGGGCAGGTGTCGGTGGAATTGACCGAGGACGCGCTGGTCGAGGACGCCGAGGCACTGCACATGGCCTTCGACCGCCTGCGCCAGATCGGCGCGCGCATCTACATCGACGATTTCGGCACCGGCTACTCGGCGCTCAGCTACCTGCACCAGTTCCGCATCGACGCGGTCAAGATCGACCGCAGCTTCGTGCAGGCGCAAAGCAGCGAACGCGGCGCGCTGGTCATGAGCGGCCTGCTGCGATTCTGCGAGGCGCTGAACCTGCAGATCGTGGTGGAGGGCGTGGAGACTGACAAGGAAATTTCGGCGCTCGAATCGAGCGCCGAAATCATCGTGCAGGGCTGGTACTTCAGCAAGGCGCTGCCCGGCCCCGGGCTGATGGACTACGCCCGGCGGCGCGAGGCCGCCGACAGCGCGATTACTTGATGCCGATGAAGGGCAGCGCCGCGCCCGGCACCTGCGTGGTGGGCAACACGCCATCCCATTTCTCGACAGCGTTCAGGCCGACCAGATTGGTGTTGGCGGCCAGGGCCTCGGCCTTGGCGCGGATCGCCGCCGCCTCGGCCTCGCCGCGCAAACGGATGCCGTCGGCCTCGGCGGTGAACTGCTGGCGCCGCGCATCGGCCTCGGCCTTGGCCTTGACCACCTGGATCTCGGCATTGATGACGGCGGTTTCCTTTTGCTGGCGCGTGGTCTCGATCTGCACCTGGGCCAGCATGCGCTGCTCGATCGAATGCTCGTAGGCCTTCGAGAAGCCGACTTCCTCGATCTGCACGCCCACCACCTGCACCGGCGCGCCGTCCATGGCTTCCACCACGGCGGTGTTCACGTCCAGGCCCAGCTTCTGGCGTTCCTGGATGGCCCGCACGGCGGTGAAGCGGCCGAACACGTTCTTGACGGCGTCGGGCGTCTTGCGCTCCAGCACGCGTCCCTGCAGATTGTTGATGGTGCCGTACTCGGAATAGAGTTCCGCCACGCGCTCGGCCGGCACGCGGTACGTGACCGACACGCGCAGCGTCGCGGGCTGCTGGTCGTAGCTGTAGGCTTCCAGGTTCTCGAACACGAAGGTATGGTCGCGCACCGACACCACCGACACGTTGTCGATGAAAGGCGTCTTGAAATCCAGGCCGGGCTCGGCCACGCGCACCAGCTTGCCGTTGCGCAGCACCACGCCGCGCTCGCCCTGGTCCACCTGGAACCATGAGCCGAAGGCCAGGAACAGGATCAGCACGAACAACAGTCCGGTGCCGATGGCCACTGCCAGGCTGCGCGGCTTGGCCGCCTTGACGATCTGCAGATCCGCAGGCTTCATTTCAATCCCTCTCTTTCTTGGAACGTTTGCGGTCGGAAAGGACCGCGGCGATGCCCCGCGCGAGCAGGTAGGCGACTACGGCGGCCCCTACCAGGATCAGGAAATACCTCATCGTGCGTCCTCCCGGAAAAAAGCAAGGCATTCTAGCCTGCTCATCCGCCAAAGCTGGCCGGGACGTTGCAAGGACACGGATTGTCGCCATTTTTAAGAGTAATCCGAGACGAGCTGTGGCATGGTTGGCCGCGCGGCGCTATGCTGAGCGCAGCATGCCCCCCCAAAGGACCAACACCATGTTCCGTTCCGCCTCTTTGTCCTGTGCCATATTGGCCGCCGCCTTGGTGCTCGCCGCCCCGGCGCATGCCGCGCCGCCCGAAGGCAAGGGCAAGCCCGATCACGCCGGACAGGGTCACGGCAAGAACAAGGACAACCGCGATTCGGACGGCTCGGTCAGCGTCACGCTGAGCACGGCGGGCATCAGCATCTCCACGGCGCGCGGCTACGCCGTGCAGGCCGGCGCGACCGGCTACGGCTCGCTGCCGCCCGGCATCCGCAAGAACCTGGCTCGCGGCAAGCCGATGCCTCCCGGCATCGCCAAGAAAATGGTGCCGGGCGCCATGCTGGCGCGCCTGCCCGTGCACCCTGGCTACGAATGGCGCGTGGCCGGCAGCGACCTGATCCTGGTCGCCATCGCCACCTCGGTGGTGGCCGACGTGCTGTCCGGCGTGTTCGACTGAGCCGCCTCAGGCCGGCGCCAGGCCGAAGCGCTCGCGCAGCGCCTGCGCCACGGCGCCGTCGTCCAGCTCGGACTCGACCGTGCCGGTCTCGTCGACCAGCTTGAGGGTGTTGCCGACCAGGATCGCGCGGCCCCGCTCACTGTGCAGCACCACCACGCGCTTCTGCACGAAGATTGCGTCGGGATGGTTCGAATTCAGATAATTCGCGGGCGCGAAATCGATCCATTCCTGCGGCGACAGGTCGAAACCGTACTGGTTCTGCCAGCCGCCGTCGCGCCAGGCCTTGAGCACGTAGACCCCGTCCGCCTCGCGGCTCAGCATGAAGCGGTCCATGTCCTGGCGGATGTCGGTGTCCAGCTCCGCCAGGCTCATGGGCTCGCGGATGCCGTAGCTGCCGAAGCCCAGGTCGCACAGCCAGTCCTGGCCGTCCAGCCGCAGCACCAGCGCCATGTGGGTGCGGGGACGACGCGCGGGATAGAACATCGGCCGCGCCGCCACATAGCGATACGGCACGCCCAGCGCCTGCATGGCCATGCAGAACAGGCCGTTGACCTCGTAGCAGTAGCCGCCCCTGCCGCGCGCCAGGATCTTGTCGGCGATGTCCTCGGGCGCCAGCGACACGCCCAGCCCGGCCTGCACGTCCAGGTTCTCGAACGGCACGGTGTACAACTGGCGCCGCATCAGTTCGGACACGGTGGCCAGGTCGGCGTGGGCCGGGCCGGCGTAGCCGATACGGTCGAAGTAGCGGGCCAGGGAGAAATTGTCTGCATGCATGGCGGGGGAATTCCTGCAAAGGGTTGCGTGAACGGCATGATGCGCCGTTGCCATGCGCCCGGGCGCGACAGACCACGCTTGGGCTATGCTGCACAGATTCTCCATTCCTGGATCTGTCATGCAGCACAGTTATGCCGTACTGGCCGACCATATCAAGGCAGCAATCCGCGCCCAAGAGTATCGCGTGGGCGACCGCCTGCCCTCCGTGCGCGAACTGGCCGCCGCGCAAAGCGTCAGCGTCTCCACCGCCACGCGCTGCTACCGGCTGCTGGAACACGAGGGCTATGCGCAGGCGCGCTACAAGTCCGGCATGTACGTCGCGGACTGGAAGGCGCTGCGACAGGCGCGCGCCGCGCCCGAGACCGCGCCGCCGCCCGCGCCGGCCGGCGTCGAGTACGACATGCTGGCCTCGCTGCAGCACCGAATGACCCAGCTCTACGCGCTGACGGCCCAGCCGTTGCCGCTGGCCCTGCACCTGGCCAGCGCCGCGCCCGAGTGGTATCCCTGCGAAACCCTGGCGCGCATTGCGCAGCGCCTGCTGCGCGAGAATCCGCGTCTGCTGGGCGCCTATCCGTCCGGCACCGGCCTGCCCGCGTTCAAGCATGAAGTGTTGCGCCATCTGGCCGCCTGCGGCATCGACGCGGATCCGCGAGACCTGCTCATCACCAACGGCGCCACCGAGGCCATGCAGATCGCGCTGCGGGCCGTGGCCCGGCCCGGCGATACCGTCATCGTCGAATCGCCCGTGTACTTCGGCCTGCTCCAGACCATCGAACACCTGGGCCTGCGCGCGCTGGAAGTTCCCTGCGTGCCCGGCCAGGGGATGAGCCTGGAAGCCCTGGAATATGCGCTGGAACATCACGGCGGCGTGCGCGCCGTGGTGGCCATGCCGTCGTTTCAGAATCCGCTGGGTGCCTGCATGTCCGAGGCGGCCAAGCGCCGCCTGTTGAAGATCGTGCAGCGCCACGGCATCGCCTTGATCGAAGACGACGTCTTCGGCGACCTGGGCAGCGCGGCGGAACGGCCGCCGGCCGTGAAGGCCTGGGATCGCGACGGCCGGGTCATCTATTGCGGATCGTGCAGCAAGAGCATGGCGCCGGGCTTTCGCCTGGGCTGGGTGCTGGGCGGACGCCACCAGCGCCAGCTGGAATCCCTGAAGATCGGCAGCTCGCTGGCCGCGCCGCTGCTGGAACAGCAGGTGTTGGCCGACTACATGAAGTCGGGCCGCCTGCCGGCGCACCTGCGCCGGCTGCGGACCCAGCTGGCGCAGGCCGCCGCCTCGGCGCGCGCCTGCGCGCAGCGGCATTTTCCCCAGGGCACGCGGGTGCTGGGTCCCGAAGGCGGCTGGTGGCTGTGGCTGGAACTGCCCGAGCCGGCCGACACCCTGGCGCTGCTGCGCGATGCGGTGTCACAAGGCATCGCCTACACGCCCGGCGCCCTGTTCTCGGCCGCGGGCAAGCACGGTCATTGCCTGCGCCTGAACGTCGCGCGGCCCTGGTCCACCGAGATGGCGGCAGGGCTGGAGCGGCTGGGCCTGGCCGCGCGGCTGGCGGCGACCCGAAACCAGGCCGCCCCCGCGCGTCGCGCCTAGAAGCGATGCCGGATACCCATGGCCACGGCGGTGTCCGTCACGTCACGCCGGAACGAGAAATTGTCCGCGTAGGCGACATAGGCGTACAGGTTGGTGCGCTTGGTGAAATCATAGGTATAGGCGGCGCTGTACACCTGCGTGTTCGCGTCGTCGCCCGTCAGGGCGCTGCCGTTGGGGCGGGCCATCTGCCATGACACCATCAGCTTGCTCTTGCCCAGCGGCACGGTCGCGTTGACCGTATACGAATCAGCGCGAAAGCCGTGGGCCAGCTTGAACGTATCGGCGTTGCGGTAGCCCTTGGTGTCGGGCGACACGCCCATCGTCGCGCCTTGCAGCCAGCCGCCGCGGGTCTGTCCGATGGCAGCGCCCAGCTTCACGACCTCGAAATCGTAGGCGCCGCCGATGATGGTTTCCTGGATGCGCGTGGGAGATTTCCCGCCTTCCGCGGCATTGGTCGGATTGAAGCGATCATAGGTGGCGACCAGCGCGAGCGGGCCGTTGGCGTAGCGCAGGCCGGTGGTCAGCGCGCGATTGTTGTCGCCGGTGGCGAAGCCCGTCTTCTGGCCCGTGGCCGGCGCGCGGGTGTCGTCGGCGTTGAACGAGTAGCCCACGCCGAACTGGAAGCCCGACCAATCTGGCGATTGGTACAGCACCAGGTTGTCATAGCGCAGGGTGTTCGTCGCGCTGAACGTGGTGCCCATGTTGGCCAGGTTGAACGAGCCGCTGAACGGATCGATCGGACCGCTGAAGTACTTGGACGCCAGGTTGGCCTGGCGGCCGAATTCGAGTTGTCCCCAGCTGTCATCCGCCAGGCCCACGGTGGCCTGGCGCCCGAACAGGCGGCCGCTCTGGCCGGACTTGCCGTTCAGGGGCGTGATGCCGCCTTCCAGGGTGAAGATCGCGCGCAGGCCATCGCCCAGGTCCTCGGCGCCGCGCAGGCCGAAACGCGAGCCGCTGTTCACGCCCTGCACGGTGCCGATGCGGTTTTGCTTGAAGCCGGGCGCGCGCACGCGCTCATAGCCCAGGCCCATGTCGAGCAAGCCGTACAGCGTGACGCTCGTGTCGGCGGCCAGCGCGGATCCGGCCAGGCCCGCCCCGATGGCGGCGAAAGCGATTTTCTTCATCATGGTGTGTCTATGCCTATGGAAGTCTGGCGGTGAAAACCATCAATGGCCGGTGGGCGGATAGTCGAGTTCGCCCGACTTCATCAGGCCCTGGGCGCGGGCCTGGCGCATTTCGGCGATGACCTGTTCGCGGGTCTTGCCGGCGGCTTCCTGGGCGACGGGCGGATAGTCCAGTTCGCCGCGGGTGATCTGGCCGGCGGCGCGGGCGGCGTCGCGCTCTTCCAGCACCTGCTGGCGCGTCTTGACGGCGTTGTCGGACACGTCGACGGGATATTGCTGTTCGCCATAGGTGACCAGTCCGGCGGCCTTGGCTTCCATCAGCTCGGCGCGCACTTGCTCGCGGGTCTTGCCCTCGGCGTGGGCGGCGCCGGCGACGAAGGCCAGGCATAGGGTCAGGGCGGAGAGTCTTAGGGTTTGCATGGAAATCCTCTGCGTTGGTTTGCGTGCCGCCATATTGGCGCGAGGCCGCCGGCCGATAAATCCCGCCACGCGCAAGCCAGGATTGCACGCGACGCAACTGCCGCCCGGCGCATGGCGCGAATCCGCCCACACTTGCACGGCGCGCAAGCCAGGGCTGCGCCGCGACCGGTTTTTCCGAAACGCGAGCCTGCCTAGACTTGGGGCTGTTTTCTGCAAGTACGCGATACCCATGTCTTCATTCCCTACTCCTGGCGCGAGGCAAGCATGACCGCCGCGACCGCTCCCTTCCCGCCCCAAGCGCCTGCGGCCGCCGCTCCCCCGGCCGCCGCATTTGGCGCACGCATCCTGACCGGTCTGGTCGGCGTGCTGCTGGCCGTGATCCTGGCCGGCCTGAACGAAAACGTCACCAAGATGGCGCTGGCCGACATCCGCGGCGCCCTTGGCATCGGCTACGACCAGGGCACCTGGTTCGTCGCCGTCTACGCGGCCGCCTCGGTCTGCGCCATGGCGTTCGCTCCGTGGTGCTCGGTGACGTTCTCGCTGCGTCGCTTCACCACCGCGATGCTGGTGGCCTTCGCCGTCTTCGGCGCGCTCAGCCCGTTCGCGCGCGACTATCCGACCCTGCTCGCATTGCGCACGCTGCAAGGCCTGGCCGGCGGCGCCCTGCCGCCGATGCTGATGACGGTGGCGCTGCGCTTCCTGCCCGCCAACATCAAGCTCTATGGCCTGGGCGGCTATGCCCTGACCGCCACCTTCGCGCCCAGCCTGGGCATTCCGCTGGCCGCGTTCTGCACCGAGACGCTGGGCTGGCGCTGGACCTTCTGGCTGGTGATTCCGCCCGCCGCCGTGGCGGCTGTCATGGTCTGGCGCGGCCTGCCGCAGGACCCGCTCAAGCTGGAGCGCTTCCGTGTGTTCGACTGGCGCGGCCTGCTGCTGGGCGCGCCCGCGCTGGCCATGCTGGTCATCGGCCTGCTGCAGGGCGAGCGCCTGGACTGGCTCAACTCGCCGCTGATCCGCGTGCTGCTGGGCGGCGGCGGCGCGCTGATGGCCCTGTTCCTGCTGAACGAGTGGTTCCACCCGCTGCCGTTCTTCAAGATCCAGCTGCTGCGCAACCGCAACCTCAGCCACTCGCTGCTCACGCTGGGCGGCGTGCTGGTGGTGCTGCTGGGCGTGATCCTGATCCCTTCGAGCTTCCTGGCGCAGCTGCGCGGCTACCGGCCGCTGGAAACCGCGCCGGTGCTGCTGGCCATGGGCCTGCCCCAGCTGATCGCGCTGCCACTGGTGGCCGCGCTGTGCAACCTGCGCCGGGTCGACTGCCGCTGGGTGCTGGCCGCCGGCCTGGGCCTGCTGGCGCTGTCATGCGCGCTGGGCTCGCAGCTGACGCCGGCCTGGTCGCGCGAGCAGTTCTACGCGCTGGAGGCCGTGCAGATCTTCGCCCAGCCCATGGCGGTCATTCCGCTGCTGATGCTGGCCACCGGCGGCCTGGCGCCGCAGGACGGGCCGTTCGCCTCGGCCTGGTTCAACACCATCAAGGGTTTCGCCGCGGTGGCGGCCACCGGCCTGCTGGACGCGCTGACGACCTGGCGCCGCCATCATCACAGCCACATGCTGGCCGACCAGCTCGGCAGCTTTCCGCTGAGCGCGGATGGAGAAAGCGCGGCCACGCTGGCGCGCCGCGTGCAGGAGCAGGCCACGGCGCTCACGTCCGCCGACCTGTACCTGTGCATGGCCGCCGTGGCCCTGCTGCTTATCCTGCTCATCCCCTTCGTCGCGACGCGCATCTATCCTCCGCGCGTAGCGGCCTGATCATCGAGAACATCATGACTTATTCCACAATCCGTCCTCATCTTCCCCGCGCCGCGCTGGCCGGCGCGCTCGGCCTGCTTGCCTACACCGGCTGGGCCTGGTCGGGCACGTCGCCGACCGAATCCACCGACGACGCCGCCGTCGTCGCCCACCACACCGTGGTCGCGCCCCAGGTATCCGGCTTCATCCAGGAAGTGCTGGCGGAAGACAACCAGAGCGTCGCCGCCGGCCAGCTGCTGGCCCGCATCGACGACCGCGAATACGTGGCCGCCCTGGCCGCGGCCCGCGCCGACCTGGCCGTGGCCTCGGCCCAGCTCGTCAACGCCAACGCCACGCTGGAACGCCATCAGGCGGTGATCAGCCAGGCGCTGGCGGTCACGCAGGCCGACGCCGCCGACCTGCGCTTCGCCGAGAGCGAAGTCCAGCGCCACCGCAACCTGGCGAGCGAGGGCGCCGGCACGCGCCAGGCCTATGAGCAGGCCCGCAGCCGCCTGGACATGACCCAGGCGCGCCAGGCCAAGCACCAGGCCATCCTCCAGGCCACGCGCAAGCAGCAGGACGTGTTGGCCGCGCAGCACGAGGCGGCCCGGGCCGGCGTGCTGCGCGCGCAGGCGCTGGTCGACCGCGCCGAACTCAACCTGTCCCACACCCGCATCCTCTCGCCGGTCGACGGCGTGGTCGGACGCCGCGTGCTGCGCGTGGGCGCCTACGTCGCCCCCGGCACGCCGATCCTGGCCGTGGTGCCGCTGCAGCAGGCCTACGTGGTGGCGAACTTCCGCGAAAAGCAACTGACCCACATGCGACCCGGCCAGCCCGCGACCGTCACCGTGGATGCCTATCCCGACCTGCGGCTGCGCGGCACCGTGCAGAGCATCGCGCCCGCCACCGGCCTGAGCCTGTCGCCGGTCGCGCCCAGCAACGCCACGGGCAACTTCACCAAGATCGCGCAGCGCCTGCCGGTCAAGATCGTGCTCGACGCCACGCCGGCCGGTGCGCCGCCGCTGCGCGCGGGCATGTCGGTCGAGGCCGTGGTCGAGACCATGCCCCTGCTCGCGGAGGCCGCGAAATGAGCCTGTTGAAAATACCGCGCCTGGTCCTGACCTCGGCGCTGTTGAGCCTGGGCGGCTGCGCCGTGGGACCGGACTTCCAGGCGCCTCAGGCGCAACTGCCGACGCAATGGCGCGATGCCGGCGCGGGCGGCCCGGCCAGCGCGCCGGTGGCCCAGCCTGTCAACGACGCCTGGTGGGACAGCTTCGGCGACCCTGAACTCAGCGCCCTGGTGGCCGAAGCCAGCGCCGCCAATCCCGACATCCTGATCGCCTACGAGCGGCTGCGGCAAAGCCGCGCGGCGCTGCGCGTGAGCGAGGCCGACGGCTTGCCCAAGCTGGGCGCGAACGCCTCCTACCGGCGCGGCCAGAACAGCGAGGCCGGGCTGTCCGATCCGTCCGGACGCGGCGGCAAGTCCTCGTTCAACCTGTGGCAAACCGGCGTCGATGCCAGCTGGGAACTGGACCTGTGGGGCCGCGTGCAGCGCGAGGTCGAACAGGCCGGCGCGCTGTCGCAGGCCGCGCTGGAAGCGCAGCGCGGCGTCATGCTGTCGGTGCGCGCGGAAACCGCCAGCCACTACATCCGGCTGCGCGGCGCCCAGAACCAGCTGGCGGTGCTGCGCCAGACGCTGGACAACGCCAATCGCAATCTTGCGCTCACGCGGCTGCGGCAACGCGAAGGCGTGGCGACCGAGCTGGATGTGTCCCAGGCGGATGCCCAGGCCGCCGCCATCGAGGCGGCCGTGCCGCCGCTGGCGCTGCGCGTGGACCAGCTGATGAACGCCCTGGCGCTGTTGCTGGACCAGCCGCCGCACGCGCTGCACGCGCGGCTGGAAACGCTGGCGCCCATCCCGGGCGGTCCGGTGCGGGTGCCGGTGGGCCTGCCCAGCGAGCTGGCCGAGCGGCGTCCCGACATCCGCCAGGCGCAGGCGCGCCTGCATGCCGCGGTGGCCGCGATCGGCGTGGCCGAGGGCGATTTCTATCCGCGCATCACCCTGTCGGGCAACATCGGGCTGCAGGCGCTGCAACTGGGCAAGCTGGACACCGACCGCGCCGGCATCTTCGGCGTGGGCCCGGCGCTGCAGATCCCCCTCTTCGAGGGCGGCAGACTGCGCGGCCGGCTGCGGCTGCGCGAGGCGCAGGCCCAAGAGGCAGCGCTGGCATTCCAGAAAACCGTGCTCGGCGCCTGGCACGATGTCGACAATGCCATGACGGCCTATCGTAGCCAGCAGCAGGCGCGGACCAGCCTGGAACGCGCGTCGGCCAGCGCGCGCCAGGCGCTGCTGCATGCCCAGCGCCGTTATGCCGAGGGTGCGTCGGACTTCGTCAATGTGCTCAGCGCGCAGAACGCGGTGCTGGCCAACGACCAGTCACGCGTGGCCACCGAGGCGGCGGTATCGCTGGCGCTGGTGGACCTGTATCGGGCGCTGGGCGGCGGCTGGCAATAGGCTCAGCGAGACGCCCTCGCCCGCGCCGGCGCGGCATGCGCGCCGGCCGGGAACGATCCGATCTGGATGGCGCGGCCGGCGTACAGTCCGGCGGCGGCCATCGCCGCGCAGGCCGCCGCGCACAGCGCCAGCGCCGCGCTCCAGCCGCCCAGCGCGTCATGTAGCGCGCCGATCAGCAGCGGCCCCGAGGCGGCCAGCAGATAGCCCACGAACTGCGCCATGCCCGACAGCGACGCCGCCTGCTGCGCATGGCGCGCCCGCAACCCGACGAAGGCCAGTCCCAGGATGATGCCCGCGCCCATGCCCAGGCCCATCAGCACGATCCACAGGCTGGCCCAGCCCGGCGCGACGATCAGGCCGATCATCGCCACGCAGGACGCGCCCGCCGCGCCGGCCGCCACGGCGCGCTGGTCCTTCATCCTGCGCACGGCCGGCGCCAGGAACAGCGCCGGCCCCGCCGACATCAGCTGCAGCAGGCCATGCAGCGAGCCGGCCCGCTCCGCCGTGTAGCCGGCATCCTGCAGGATCGCCGGCAGCCAGCTCACCATTGCATAGAACACGAAGGAATTGATGCCCAGGAACAGCGTGACCTGCCAGGCCAGCGCGCTGCGCCACAGCCGCTCGCCGTGCGGCGCATGCGCCGTGACGGACGCGGGCCGGGTGCGATGGGACAACTGCGGCAGCCACAGCAATGCGCCCAGCGCCGGCACCGCCAGCAGGCACAGCGCCGAAAAGCGCCACGTCGCGTCGGACAGCATGGCCAGCGGAATCGCCACGGCCGAGGCCGCGCCCGCGATCACGCTCATGGTCAGCACATAGGCCGAGGTCAGCCCGGCCACGCGCCGCGGAAAATCGCGCTTGACCAGGCTGGGCAGCAGCACATTGCCCAGCGCGATGCCCGCGCCGATGACGACGGTGCCGGCGTAGAGCGCGGCCTCGGATCCGAGCGAACGGCCGACGATGCCGGCGGCGATCAGCAGCAGCGCGCCGAACAGCGTGCGCTCCAGACCGTAGCGGCGCGCCAGGCCGGCGGCGGCCAGCGAGCCAGCGGCGAAGGCCAGCAGGGGCAAGGTGATCAGCATGCCGGCGGCGGTGGAGCTGAGCCCCAGCTGCGCGCGGATCATGCCGATCAACGGCGCCACGCCGGTCACGGGCGCGCGCAGCGCCATGGCGATGCAAAGAATGCCGGCGACCAGCAGCACGGGACGGCTGAGGACGCGGGCGTCGGAAGAGGAAACAGACATCGGACACCTGGAAGTTGCGGCGGGCGCCGGCGATTGGCCGGCAGGCCCGGAATCCACAGCTTAGCCACGCGGCCGCTTGCTGAATTTCGAGATAATGACAAAATATGCGCAAATCCGGCCAAACCCGTCCGCAGCCCTCTTCCGCCAGCCGCCTCCACGCCATGTACCCGCCCGTCTCCGATCCTTCAGGCCTGGACGCCGACCGGCCCGGCCAATGGACCTACGCCATGCGCGTGGACACCGCCGCCCGGGCCCACGAATCGCCCACGCACCAGCACCGCATGAGCCAGCTGGTGCTGTGCCTGGAGGGCGGCGTGACCTGCACGGTGCCGCAGGGCATCTGGATGGTGCCGCCGCGCTGCGCCGTCTGGATCCCCGGCGGCGTGCCCCATTGCAATCACGTCACGCGCAACGGCCAGGTCAATTTCCTGTTCGTGCCCGCCGAGGCGCCCGGCATGCCGGCCACCTGCCAGACGCTGGGCGTGACGCCGCTGGTGCGCGAAATGGTGGTCCATCTGGCGGCGCTGTCGGCCGAGGACAGCGCGGCGCCCGGCAACCGCCGGCTGGCCGATGTGCTGGTCGAACAGCTGGCGCGGCTGGAACCGGAACCGCTGCACCTGCCCCTGCCCGCCCACCCGCGCCTGCGCGAGATAGCCGACGCGCTGGCGGCGCGGCCCGCCGACCGCGCCACCCTGGCCGACTGGGGCCGGCGCGTGGCGATGAGCGAACGCACGCTGGCGCGGCTGGTGCGCCAGGAAGTCGGCATGAGCTTCGGCCGCTGGCGCCAGCGCCTGCACATCATCCTGGCGCTGCAATGGCTGTCGGAGGGCTTGTCGGTGCAACGCAGCGCCGACCAGCTGGGCTATGAATCGGTAAGCGCCTTCATCACCATGTTCCGCAAGGCGCTGGGCACCACGCCCGCCCGCTACTTCGCCCCGGCGACGATGAACAGGCGCGGGAACGGCAGCAGCACGGTGCCGTCCGACAGGGCCGGATAGGCGCGTTCGATGCGCGCCTGGTACTCGGCCAGGAAGGCCTGTTGCTCTGCCGGATCCAGCGGACCCAGGTAGGGCCTGAGCGCCGTGCTGGTGAACCATTGCACCACCGCCGCCGCGCCGGCCAGGGGATGGTGATAGATGGTGCGCCACACATCGAGCCGGCCGCAGACCGGCTTGAGCAATTCGTAGTACCAGGCAGCGCTGTGGCGCGGCGGGTGCTTGACCGCGCCGATCCTGGCGGCCCAGGGACCGTCCGCCGCGACCTCGCGCGCCAGCCGATGCGCCGGCTCTTCCATGTTGTCCGGGGTCTGCACCGCCAGACTGCCGCCCGGCGCCAGCTTGCCCACCAGGCGCGGATAGAGTTCCTCGTGCCCCGGCACCCATTGCAGGGAGGCGTTCGCCAGGATCACGTCGTAGCCTCCCGGCGGATTCCAGGCCCCGATGTCCGACAGTTCGAAGGCCAGGCCGGGCAGGCGCTTGCGCGCCGCGTCGATCATGTCCTGCGAATTGTCCGTGCCGCTGATCGCGGCGTCCGGATAGCGCGCGGCCAGCACCTCGGTGGAGTTGCCCGGGCCGCAGCCCAGGTCCACCGCCCGCGCCACGCGCTCATTGGGCAGGGCGGCGACCAGGTCGCGCACCGGGCGGGTGCGTTCGTTCTCGAAGGCGGAATACTGCTTGGCTGACCAGTTCATGGCGGCTCCGGAATGGTGTCTGCGTGCCCTGCGCACTCTACGCCCGCAACGCCCGCGCCACAAATACCCGGATCGCGCCTCATCCATATCGGCCGCGTATGGCGCGCCCGCCATGCCACAATGCGCCCACGCCCACACCGGAATCCCGCATGACCGCGCTGGTACTCCTGCCCGGCATGGACGGCACGGGCGATCTGTTCGCGCCCTTGCTGTCCGCGCTGCCTCCCGCCTTGCGGACCATTGTCGTTCGCTACCCCTGCGACCGGCCGCTAGGCTATGCCGAACTGGAGGCGCACGCGCGGCGCGCGCTCCCCAAGGACCAGCCTTTCGTGCTGCTGGGCGAATCGTTCTCCGGCCCCATCGCCGCGGCCATCGCCGCCGCTCCGCCGCCCGGCTTGCGCGGGCTGATCCTGTGCGCGACCTTCCTGCGCAATCCGCGGCCGGAACTGGGCTACGCCCGATTCCTGACCGGCCTACTCCCAGTATCGCTGCTGCCCGGCGTCCTGCTCGTCCGCATGCTGCTGGGACCGCGCGCCGATCCCGGCCTGCGGACCCAGCTGCTGGACGCGGTGTCGCGGGTCGAGGATCGGGTGATGCGCGCGCGGCTGCGGGCCGTGATCGACGTGGATGCCGGCCCGCGCATGAGCGGCGTGACGCTGCCGGTGCTATACCTGAGCGCGCGCGACGATCGCGTGGTGCCGCGCCGGGCGGGGGACCATGTCATGGCCCTGATCCCGCAGGCGCGACGGGTCGAGATCGCCGCGCCGCACTGCCTGCTGCAAACCGCGCCGCAAGAAGCGGCGCGGGCCATCATGGACTTCATCGGACCGC